>DATJQT010000291.1:0-11857 GCA_035505475.1 Vulcanimicrobiaceae bacterium | reverse complement strand
ATGATCCAGGCCAACGTGATCGCGATGTCCGGCCGTGCGGTGGAAGCGGCCGGCGATGTGGACGTCCTGCTCTTGGATAAGACGGGCACTATCACCTTGGGGAACCGCCAGGCCACGGCGTTTCTCCCGGCACCCGGGGTGGCGGAGAAGGAGCTGGCCGACGCGGCCCAGATGTCTTCCCTGCCGGATGAAACACCCGAGGGCCGGAGCATTGTCGTGCTCGCGAAGGAGAAGTTCAACCTCCGCGAGCGCGATCTCCGCGCGATGGGGGCCACCTTCGTGGCGTTCTCCGCGCAGACCCGGATGAGCGGGGTCAACCTCAACGGCCGCGAGATCCGGAAGGGCGCGGCCGATGCCATCGAGGCCTATGTCAGCCGCTTGGGCGGAGAAGTGCCAGGCGCGGTGAAGAGTTCGGTGGAGGGGATCGCCAAGGATGGCGGCACCCCCCTAGTCGTGGCGGAGGGCCCCAAGGTTCTCGGGGTGGTGCAGCTCAAGGACATCGTGAAGGGCGGGATCAAGGAGCGGTTCTCCGAGCTGCGCCGGATGGGCATCAAGACCGTCATGATCACCGGAGACAATCCGCTCACGGCGGCGGCCATTGCCGCAGAGGCCGGCGTAGATGATTTTCTCGCGCAGGCCACACCGGAGACAAAGCTCAAATACATCCGGGACATCCAGGCCGAAGGCCGCTTGGTCGCGATGACCGGCGACGGGACGAACGACGCTCCGGCGCTCGCGCAAGCGGATGTGGCAGTGGCCATGAACACCGGCACGCAGGCGGCGAAAGAGGCCGGGAACATGGTGGACCTGGACAGCAACCCGACCAAGCTGATGGAAGTGGTCGAGGTCGGCAAGCAGCTCCTCATGACGCGTGGTGCGCTGACGACATTCAGCATCGCCAATGACGTGGCGAAGTACTTCGCCATCATCCCGGCGGCCTTCGCGACCACGTATCCCGCCCTCAAGGCGCTGGACATCATGCACCTCGCTACGCCGGAGAGCGCGATCATGTCCGCGGTGATCTTCAACGCCCTGATCATCATCGCCCTGGTCCCGCTGGCCTTGAAAGGGGTCAAGTACCGGCCGCTCGGGGCCGCCGCCGTGCTGCGGCGCTATCTGTGGCTCTACGGCGTGGGCGGGGTGATCATTCCTTTCATCGGCATCAAGGCCATCGACATGCTGCTGGCCGCGCTGCACTTGGTCTAGGGAGATACAGCCATGTGGAATTATCTTCGTCCGGCAATCGTCATGACCGTGGTGTTGACCGTCATCACGGGGTTGGCATATCCCGTGGTGGTGACCGGCATCGCGCAGATCCTGTTCCCGTCACACGCCAACGGGAGCCTGATATACAAGGATGGCAAGCCGGTGGGCTCCCGGCTCATCGGGCAGCCATTTGACGACCCGAAGTATTTCTGGAGCCGGCCGTCGGCGACTTCGCCGTACCCGGACAATGCCGGATCTTCCGGTGGATCGAACCTGGGGCCCACGAACCCCGATCTCCAGAAGGCAGTGCAAGGACGGATCGATGCGCTCAAGGCCGCCGATCCTGGGAACACTGATCCGATCCCGGTGGATCTCGTCACGGCGTCGGGCAGCGGCCTCGACCCCGACATCAGCCCTGCCGCCGCCCTCTACCAGGTCCACCGCGTGGCGAAAGCCCGGAACCTGAGCGAAGAGACGGTCCGCACATTGGTGGCGGACCATACGCAAGGGCGGCAGTTCGGTTTCTTGGGTGAGCCAAGAGTCAACGTGCTCGCATTGAATCTCGCCCTGGATCAGGCGAAATAGCCCGCTCGTATCGCGGCTGATCGCCCGAAAGGAACGGGAAGGATGTTAGGCAGTCAGCAGTCTCGGAGGCTCGATGACAAGTGAGCTCGGCGACACGACTGCCGTATCGGAATCTCCGTGGGCTGCGTCGCCTCGAGATGCGGTTGCCGTCCTCATCGAGGACGATCCCCAGATCCGGCGCCTACTGCGAACGGTGCTCCCGAATCACGGCTTTCGGCTGATCGACGTCGGCACGGGGGCCGAGGGGCTGCGGGAAATGGAGCTGCATCGGGCGGATATCCTCCTCTTGGACCTCGGGCTCCCCGATGTCGATGGCATGGAAGTGATCCAACGCCTGCGCGAGTGGAGCGCGGTGCCCATCCTCGTGCTCTCGGCCCGCAAGCAAGAGCGCGACAAGATCGGTGCGCTGGATGCCGGGGCTGACGACTACCTCAGCAAGCCCTTCAGTGTGGGCGAACTGCTCTCGCGCATGCGGGTTGCGCTCCGCCGCTCGGGGCGAATGGCAGATGGGAGCTCTCATCCCGAATCCCCCTTTGTCGTGGGCGATCTGCAGGTGGATCTCGTGCGCCGACGGGTGACGCTGGCTGGCCAGGAGGTTCACCTTACGCCGATTGAGTATCGATTGTTGGCTGCCCTTGTCAGGGACGCGGGAAAAGTCCTCACCCAGCGGCAGCTTTTGACGGAAGTCTGGGGGCCATCGCTGGCGGAGGAAGTCCAATATCTCCGGGTCTACATGGCCCAACTCCGGCGCAAGCTCGAGATCGATCCGACCCGTCCCAAGCTTCTGATCACCGAGTTGGGTGTGGGCTACCGGCTGGGAACCGAGTAGGGCCATGCGCCCGGCTGATACATCCAGAACGGCTCTGCTCGGGGGGATCCTCACCATGACGGTCGGCCCGGGTGGTCCCGACCGGCAGGCACGATGGGTGTGGCGGGGAATGAAGCTCCGGACCAAGCTGTTCTTGGGCTATCTCGTCTTTACGGCCGCCCTGATCATCCTGGGTGCCTGGAGCGCCTGGCATCTGCGAGAAATGGGTGGGGTCGCTTACAACATTCTGGCGAACAACTACGATTCGATTGTTGCAGCGCAGGAGATGCGAGAGAGCCTGGCGCGCCAGGAGGCGGCGCGCCTCGGCCTGCTCCTCGGGGAGGGCGGGTCCGCGCGGCAAGAACTAACCGAGGCGCGGCACCGGTTCGATGCGGCGCTGCAGAGCGCTGCCAACAACATCACCGAACCGGGCGAGCCCGAGACCATCGCCGCTCTCACGCAGGATCGGGATGCCTACTATCGGCAGGTGGACGGCTTTCTGGCCGCGATGGGGACCCCGCCGTCCAGACCCGCGGAGTGGAACCGCGGGGATTGGCCTGGGCTGGTCGCCTGGGGCACGCGACTTCGGGAGGATTGTACGCGGCTGCTCCAGATCAACCAGCAGGCCATGGTGGCCAAGGCGGAGGCCGCCACCCAAGTCGCGCACCGCTGGTTCCTGACGACACTCGGGATCGCGGCCGCGCTGGTGCTCGCCGGGTTTCTCTTTGCGCTGGTCCTCGCGCATCGCATCGTCCGGCCGCTCAGCCTGCTGCGGACCACGGCCGCCCGCATCGCTGACGGGGACCTCGACGCCACCGCCCAGATCGCCGCCCAGGATGAAGTCGGGCAGCTCGCAGGGGACTTCAATCGGATGGCCGAGCGGATCAGGGCGGTGCGCCGGTCCGATCTCGGCCAACTCCTCATCGCCCAGCAGACCACCGAGGCGGCGATCGACTCTCTGTATGATCCGGTCATCGTCACGGATGCGCAGGGGGCAGTGACCCGGCTCAATCCGGCTGCGGAGGAAGTCTTTGGCCCGACCACTGCGCACGCCGGTCGACCGATTGAGGCGATCGCCGGCGGAAATCAGCTCGCCCTGGCGGTGGCGGAGGCGCTCCGGTCGCAGCGCCCAGTCGCCGGCGAGGGCATCACCTCTGTGCTCCCCCTGGCGGTGGACGGTGCCGAACGCGCCTTTCGGCTCCGCACCACACCCATGCATGACGGCGAGGGGCGGCTGCTGGGGGCGGTGAGTCTGTTGGAGGATGTGACACACCTGCGCGAGGTGGATCGGATGAAATCCGAATTCATCGCGACCGCGTCGCATGAGCTCCGCACACCCCTCACCAGCGTCCAGATGAACATCCTCCTGCTCCTGGAAGAAGCGGGGGCGCTGTCCGGTTCCCAGCGGGACCTGCTCGAATCCTGCCGTCGAGAGTGCGCCCGCCTGGAACGGCTGACGCACGATCTCCTGGATCTGTCCCGGATCGAAGCGGGCCAGCACGCGCCGCAACTGCTCCCGATCGCGCTCGGAGATGTGGTCGCGAGCGCCGTCGAGGCCGTGCGACCGCGTGCAGCGCGGAAGAACATTGCACTGGCGATCCAGAGTGCCCCGACGCTGCCGCGTGCAATGGTTGACCGCCTGCAAATCGAGCGCGTACTGATCAATCTGCTGAACAATGCCCTGCGCGCCACCCCCTCGGGGGGCGCCGTGCGCGTGACCGTCCAGGCACAAGAGAGCGGCCTGAGCGTGGCCATTGCGGATACCGGGCACGGCATCCCGGCGGAATACCTCCCGCACATTTTTGACCAGTTTGTGCAAGTGCCAGGCGGCACGCCCGGAGGCGCGGGGCTCGGGCTGGCCATTGCCAAACGGATCGTGGACGCGCATAGAGGACACCTGACCGTGCAATCGGAGCCGGGGCGGGGGACCACCTTCACCTTTACCGTGCCGCGCGCCCCGAATGGGGACGCGCGGGCAACAGGGCAGTGACATGACCAACCGTGTGCTGATTGTGGAGGACGAAGCAGAGATCCGGCACTCCATGCGCGTCGCCCTCGAGCGGGCCGGCTATGAGATCGAGGAGGCGGTGGACGGGGTGGACGGCCTCGCGCAGTTCGGGGATGGGACCGCATGGGCGGCCGTGCTGCTCGACCAGCGGATGCCGGTCATGGATGGACTGGAGACGTTGCGGCGGATGAAGGCCCGCAACCCGAAGTCGCGCATCATCA
Organism: Vulcanimicrobiaceae bacterium; assembly: GCA_035505475.1. Classification (GTDB taxonomy): domain Bacteria; phylum Methylomirabilota; class Methylomirabilia; order Methylomirabilales; family 2-02-FULL-66-22; genus 2-02-FULL-66-22. Next base: position 7,029 of record DATJQT010000291.1, on the reverse strand, counting down.
TGGTCACGGCCTACGGGTCCATCGAGCTGGCGGTGGATGCGATGAAACTCGGGGCCACCGATTTCGTGCGCAAGCCCACGACCCCGGACATCCTCCGAAATGCCGTCCGGGCGGCGGTGGCTCGGCGCGGAATTGATCCGGTCGGGCAGGATGCCGCCGCGGCCGGTGAAACGGCGGCCGACCGCCCCCTCGTCTCGAGTGTGACGATGAACGGGTTCCGGTTCTGGCCGGATCCGGGCGAGCAGCCAGCCGCAGAGAACACGCGCCGCTTCATCGTGGAAGACCCAGACGGGCAACGGGAGCCCGTGCGGGTGGACATCCTGCCCGCGGCGGTGGCCCAGGCCGAACGTATGAGTCATCGGCATTTGCCGATCGGCGGGGGGTTGTGGTCCTGTGAGGCCGAGAAAGCCCTGGGCACCTATCTCTGGACGGCGGGCGCGATACCGCCCGGAGGCTCACTCCAGCTGTCCACGCTCGATCTCGATGCCCTCGATCTCGCGCTCCGTTGGGATGAAGGGGACGGGGAAGTCGGTCCCAGATAAGCTGGGCGTTCGGCGAACAAAGATTTGCGGAAAAGAGGATGGACGCATGGCAGTGGCGGTGATCCTCCTCACCATTTTGTTCATGGGTTTCACTGCCTATACGCTCGCGGTCCAACGCACGATGCAGGCCCTTGAACTCTACCGCCCCGAGGTGGCCGACGAGCCTGCCGAGATCCGCTCGAAGCAACTGATCCTCTTCCACATCTATCTGAGGAAGCTGAATGCCGCGTTTGTCCTTGGCATTGCGGTCTACCTCGTCACCTCTCGCGCATCCACCTGGTATCACGGCGTCGGCCTCCTCCTGCTCTCTTGTCTTGGCAGTTTTCTGATCGCGTCCGCACACCGGCTCCGTCCTGGCAGCGCTGAGATGATCGCCGCCCTCGTGGCCGAGCTGCAACGCCAGCGCGAATGGTATCGGATGTCCAGAAACACGGCTCGCCTTCGTGCGGCCGAAACGTTGCTCCTGCGCCTCCGCTCCATTCCTCGGTAATTCCGTCGTCGCTTCCATGCTTCGTTGAACCAAAGCGCCCTCATAGCAGGGTGCTGGAAGTTTCTCCCGATCTTTATACTTCCTTATACGAACACGCCTAACTTTTATGACTTCTTTACTTGATTCTGCCGGCCGATGCATCGACATTCAGGCCACCCGCAGTATCGGGAATATCGTGGCAGAGAGGGATGATCAATGGAAAGTAATGTCTTGGCCGCGGATGCGGCGGCGGAAATCGCGAAGGTGTTCCTCAGGCACGAGAACCTCGCGCGGATGATCGTCACTGGCCGAGATCCCGGTCTGCCCGGCACTGGGGCCGAATGTTGGGCGCGTTCTATCGCACCATATTGCTCGGCATGGACGATGGAGAAGGCGCCTGCCGCGCCGCCCGAGAAGTAATCGAACACTCCATTCGCGAATAGCGAGGGACTATGCACGTCATCGTCGTCGGATGTGGAGATGTCGGATCCCAGGTAGCCACCCTGCTCGCGACCGAGGGAAATAATGTGGCCGTGATCGACAAGAACCTGGCCGCGTTCAAGCGGCTGGGAGTGACCTTCAATGGACTCACGATCAACGGCTATGGGTTCGACGAGGACGTGCTGCAGCAGGCAGGCATCGCGGGATGCGAGATGTTCGCAGCGGTCACCGACCAAGACAATACCAATATCATGGCGGCCGAGGTCGCTTCGAAAATCTACAAGGTTCCCCGTGTTGTGGTTCGTCTCTTCGATGCGGAACGGGAAAACGCCCTGCTTCAGCTCGGCCTGAACTACGTCTGCAGCACCACGGCCGTGGCCCAGATGATCCTGGACAAACTGCGCGAGGGGCACACGCACCACCTGTCCATCCGGGGGGACGTGGAGCTGATCGAATTCATCGCTGCACCAGAAGTGGACAACAAGAAGGTGGCCGATCTCCAGATCCCGAACCAGTTTCGGATTTGCCTGGTGACACGCGACGGCTCGCACATTATCCCCTGGCGGGAGACGATCCTGAAAGAAGGAGACGTGCTCCTCGCCATCGTCAAAGAGCAGGCCCACGGCAAAATGCAAAAATACATGCGAAGGGCGTGACGCGATGTTTATCGTGATCAATGGCGGAGGGAAAGTGGGGGCCTATCTGGGCCGGACGCTCGGCGACAAGGGGCACCATATCGCGATCATCGAGAAGCGCCCGGAGATCCTCGACCGGATGGCCGAGGACCTCCCATCCACGATTCTGTTGATCGAGGGCGATGGCTGCAGCCTGAAGCACCAGGAGGATGCCGGCGTAGCGCGGGCCGATGTGTTCGTGGCGGTCACGGGCGAGGATGAGGACAATTTGGTCTCCTGCCAGCTTGCCAAGGCACGATTTGGGGTCAAGCGCACCGTCGCTCGCGTGAACAACCCGAAAAACGAGCGGATCTTTCGCGAGCTGGGAATCGAGGGCATCTCGTCCACCTCCGTCATCAGTCAACTGATCGAGGAAGAGATGACCGCGGGAGACATCCTGACTTTGCACGTTTTGGAGAAAGGCCGGCTAGCCCTGGTGGAAGTGCTCATGCCGGATGACCATGGCAGCGCGAGCCACCAAGCCATCGCGGACCTCACGCTGCCGGAGAAGACGGTGCTGGTGTCCGTCGTCCGGGGAGAGATGGTCATTGTACCACGGGGTAGCACCCGACTGGAGCCGGGCGACCGGGTCATTGCGATAACAGCCGTTGAGAGGGAAAAAGAACTACGCCGGGTCTTAGCGGGGATGTGACCCCGGGAGAAATGCACATGACGGCCAGCAACTCCGAGTACCTGGATCTCCGGAACGTGCAGAATTACATTCGTTACATGATCGGAATCGGAATCGAGTCGGCGGCGGTCGGCCTCCTCATCCTGCTCGGATTCTGTGTTGCGGCGCTCGGGATCTGGTTCTTCTAACTGAACTGACGTCGTCCACCTTTTCGAGGGCGCCGTGCTTCTCCGTCCCCAGCTCATTGACCTCAAGATCATCGGCCTCTATACCGGGAAGGTCATCATCGGCGTCGGCCTCCTGATGCTCCTCCCTCTCGCCATCGCGCTCTGTTTTGGCGAGTGGAACGCGGCCATCGACTTCCTGGTAGGCATTGGCGCCTGCTTCGTGTTCGGCCTCGCCACCGAATGCCTGTGCCAGACGCGGCAGGACCTCAGCTGGTCGCACGGCCTGGTGGTCGCCAGCTTCTCCTGGCTGGTGGCGATGGCCCTCGGTGCGGTTCCCCACTGGCTCTCCGGACACTTCGGCTCGTACCTCGATGCGATGTTCGATGTAATGAGCGGATACACGACAACCGGGATGTTCCTGCTGCAGGATCTGGATCACGTCAGCCACGGGCTCAACATGTGGCGTCACGTCTTGACCTATGCCGGTGGTCAGGGCATCGTCGTGATTGCGCTCACGTTTCTTTTCCGCGGGACGGCCGGGGCGTACAAGATCTATGTTGGCGAGGGCAAAGACGAGCGGCTGCTGCCCAACGTCATCCAAACTGCCCGCGCGATCTGGCTAGTCTCGCTGACGTATCTGGTGGTCGGATCGCTTGCATTGTGGATCGTCGGCATGTGGCTGGGACAGGGCCCGGTGCGGGGCTTGCTGCACGCGATCTGGATCTTTATGGCAGGCTGGTCCACCGGGGGATTTGCGCCGCAGTCCTACAACACGTTCTACTATCACTCACTGCTCTATGAGATCATCTGCATCATCATTTTCATTATCGGTTCGTGCAACTTCGCCCTCCACTGGACGGTTTGGACGGGAGACCGTTCCGAGATACGCAAGAATATCGAGGTAATTTCTTTCAGCATCACTTTGACGATCGCCATGCTCATCACGACGGTGGGCCTTGCGCAGCTCAATGTCTATCCGGACGCGATCGCGCTCTTTCGGAAGATGTTCTACCAGGTGGCCAGCGGCCACACCACGACCGGCTACGGCACGATCTACTCTCGGACCTTTGTCCGCCAATGGGGCTCTCTCGCCATGCTGGGCGTGACCCTTGCGATGGCCATTGGTGCCAGTGCCTGCTCGACCGCGGGCGGCTTCAAGGGCATTCGCATGGGGTTAACCTTCAAGGCTTTATGGGAAGACGTGCGCCGTATGGTCTCGCCAGAGAGCGCGCGGATCGTGGTCAAATGGCACCACATCACGACCCGGACGCTGGAGAGCTCCACGGTCCGCGCCGCCATGCTGGTCGTGCTATCGTACGTGGGGATCTACAGTCTTGGGACAATCGTAGGGGTTTATTACGGTTTCGAGCCAGTTTCGGCCTTGTTCGATGCGGTATCGGCGGGATCGAATACGGGGCTGTCGTGCGGGGTCGTGAGCCCCACGATGGCGGCGCCCATGAAGATCGTCTACCTTTTCGAAATGTGGGCGGGCCGGCTCGAATTCATGAGCCTCTTCGCGCTCGGGGCATACATGTTGTCTTTCCTGAAGGGGCGGTAGGCGAAACCGGATACGGGTGGACCGACGGCAATGATCCGAAATGCGTGGAAACAGTACGGGGGGGTGATCGGTTTTGTGGCGGTCGCACTCGTGTTTCTTGTGATGATCGTTCCCCGCGGCGCGAAACAGACCTCGGTCCGTTCGCTCGGGGTGAATGCGGAATTTGCGTTCCCGACCAAAGAGACACCACACGATGGCGAGGTGGACAGCGCGGCGCTGGTGGAAAACGCGAATCAATGGGATGGGCGCGCCATCACCTTCACGGGTGAAGCGATCGGCGAGCGCATGATTCGGGGAGACATGGCCTGGATTCATCTCAATGATGATGCCTACGCCAAGAAAAATGTCGAAGAGGCTGGAAAGCTTGAAGGATATAACAGCGGGCACGCCATCTGGCTGCCCGCCGATCTCGCGCGCCAGATCCGGCTCTTCGGAGATTACCAGCACGCAGGCGACATCGTCAAAGTGACCGGCGTGTTCTATGCCGCCGCGCCAGATCATGGAGGGGACATGACCATCCATGCCACCTCCCTGGCCATCGTCCGCCCCGGTCATCCGGTGGTCCACACCGTGAATACGCACCGGGCTCTTCTTGCCGTCGGCCTGATGTGCCTCGCCTGTCTTCTGTACGGCATGCGCCGGATTGCCGCCCGTCGGCGAATCTGAGTAACTGCCTTACTCTCGGTAAACGACACGCTTGGGTGTCGGTCTGCGCTTCATGTGATAACATCAACAAACAGGAATAGGCATCCTCGCCTGGGATGAAGTATGAGCAACCAGCGACCGGACCCCGATGCGCTCCTTGCCCGGGTCAAGGAAGAGGAGGCCCGGAAAACCCGCGGGAAACTCAAAATCTTCCTCGGGGCCGCTGCCGGCGTGGGCAAGACGTACGCCATGCTGGAGGCTGCCCATGAGCGGCTCCGGTCAGGCGTGGACGTGGTTGTGGGATGGGTGGACACCCATGGCCGCGCCGAAACCGAAGCCCTGGTAGCCGGTCTGGAAATCCTTCCCAGAAAGCCTCTCCCCTACCGCGGCGCGACACTCGAAGAATTCGACTTAGATGCCGCTCTCTCCCGTAAGCCCGCCCTGATCCTGGTAGACGAACTGGCCCATACGAATGCTCCGGGCGCCCGCCACGCCAAACGCTGGCAGGATGTGCAGGAGCTCTTGGACGCCGGGATCAATGTGTACACCGCCATCAATATCCAGCACGTGGAAAGCCTCCGGGATGTGGTGGCCCAGATCACGGGCGTCTTTGTCCAAGAAACCGTGCCCGACAATGTTCTGGAGCAGGCGGACGAGATCGAGGTGGTCGATCTCTCGCCTGACGACCTGCTCCAGCGGCTGAAGGACGGAAAAGTCTATATCCCGGTTCAGGCCCGCGAAGCCGTCCAGAATTTCTTCCGCCGGGGAAACTTGATCGCGCTGCGCGAACTAGCCCTCCGCCGTGCCGCCGACCGCGTGGACTCGCAGATGCGCCTCTATATGCGGGACCACGCCATCCCGAAGACCTGGCCGGTCGCCGAGCGGCTCATGGCCTGCATCGGACCGAGTCCATACTCGGCTCAAGTCATCCGAGCGGCCAAGCGCTTCGCTGACGCACTCAGGGCCGAGTGGATCGTAGCGTATGTCGAGACGCCGGCGCATGCCCACCTCTCCGATGCTGCGCGCGACCGCCTTGTCGAGAACCTCCGGTTGGCGGAGCAGCTCGGGGCGGAAACCGTGACGCTTAGCGGGTCGCGGATCAGCGAGGAAGTATTGGCGCACGCGCGCCAGCGGAACGTGAGCAAGATCGTGGTCGGCAAGCCCCGCCAAGCGCTCTGGAAACGCATCCTGATCGGCTCGATTGCGGACGCGCTGCTGCGGACCAGCGCGGGGATCGACATCTACGTCATCAGCGGCGAAAGCGAGGTTTTCCCCCTCCGCTCAGCGCAAGCGCGACGGCCACGCGCGCATGACTGGAAGGGATACGCCTTGGCCTGCGGGGTCGTCGCCCTGTGCACCGCATTAGCGTGGGCGATGTTCCCGTATTTCGAACTGGCCAACATCATCATGACCTATCTGCTCGGCGTCGTGGCTGTGGCCATGCGGACGGGTCTGGGCCCCTCGATTGTCGCTTCTGTCTTCAGTGTGGGGGCGTTTGATTTCTTCTTTGTCCCCCCGTTTTATACCTTTGCGGTATCGGACACCCAGTACTTCGTCACGTTTGGCGTGATGCTCTTCGTGGCGGTCGTCTTGAGCAATCTGACCCGGGGCATGCGGGTGCAAGCCGAGACCGCCCGTCTGCGCGAGCGCCGGACCGCGGCGCTCTACGCCATGAGCCGGGAGCTGAGCTCCGCCCGCGGGCTGCATGGCGTGATCACGGCCGCCTTGAAGCACATCGTGGAGGTGTTTCGCAGCCAGGCCGTCGTCATGCTGCCCGATGCGTCGGGCCAGCTCAATCGCCAGATTGGCATGCAGGAGCAGTTCGATCGCAACACCAGCGACCTTGGCGTGAGCAAGTGGGCATTCGAGCACGGGCAGATGGCTGGTCTCGGCACCGGGACG
>DATJQT010000290.1:0-1252 GCA_035505475.1 Vulcanimicrobiaceae bacterium | reverse complement strand
ACCGCCAGCGGGCAGTTACATGGCCGTCACTGGGCAGTTTTCCGTGGCCGCCGACAATGCCCGCTGGCGGCTCCCCCCATCCCCCTGCCGCCACCCCACACCAGGTGGACGCCCCGGAAAGAATGAGCGGCCGCGCCCCTCATAAGCCCGCATTGTCGGGCACCCCATCGATCATCATGTCGCCGGACCTACGTCCGCGCACCCAGATAAGGCTGGGCGCCGGCACACGCCACGCACACCATCCGTCCACCCTGGGAGGCGCCACATGACCTGACCCACAACCCTTTGCCTCGTCGCCCGCGCTGCCAAGCCTGCGGCGGAACCTCGTCGGCATCAAGGTCGTTCGTCCTCGCTGCGCTGCGGGCGCTCCACCTTGACCCCGCCTACGGTCCGCCGTTAACCGCGCCCGGCGTCGACGAGGATAACCGACAGAATTGACCACTGGATCCCTTTACGGGGGTCCCCAACACAGATAAGGGGGAAGGGGAAACGGGCTCATTGAGCACCGCGCCCCGGACTACCAATGACCACATCAATTGGGAACGCCCGGCTGCGTGCCGCGCGGCAGAGTCTGGGGTTGCGCTCGCAGGCTGCCTTGGCGGACGCAGTCAACGAAACCGCACGCACCATCGGCCTTCGCCTTGCGGTCACAGCGCGCACCGTCCGCCGATGGGAATCGGCGTCGCCGCCGTGGCCACACCCTGAGCACGCCGCCGCGCTGGAGCAGTTGTTTCAGCGCCCCGTTGCCGATCTTGGCTTTACGCCGCCGTGGTCAGAACCCGACAGTGCAGAAGTGCGCGATCAGGTCCACCAAAGCGACTTTCCGCCGTCCACAGCGCGACCGAGGATCAGGACGATCACATCGACGCTGCCGGCTAGCGTTGCGACCGACTACGCCGCGATCACGAGTGCACATCGACGCCTCTATTGGTTGGCTATGTCAACTTGAATTGGCCCCAGGGGGACGGCTTGAAGTGGCTCCACGTGATGGCAAAGCTGAGCGAGGAGTTGCCTCAGGCTCGCGGCGAAGGAGGGTAGGCTCGGCTGTCGTGGTGCAAGGAGTCTGGGGTCGGTCCTTTTCAGGGTCTTGATGCTGGCGATGCGGTGGAGTTGGGCGAGTTGCTGGCGTTCGTCAGCAACTGGCTGGCCAGCGACCCTAACCGGTTGGATGCGTCGTTGTTTGAGTTCGTCGGCGTTCCGGACTATGTCGGCCCGGTGTGCACGGCGGACGAACTGCGCGCTGAGGTGGACC
>DATJQT010000289.1:0-11398 GCA_035505475.1 Vulcanimicrobiaceae bacterium | reverse complement strand
CGCATAGGCGCCCGGCATGTTCGCGACGCAGTAGTGGACGATGCCATCCACCACATAAATCGGATCGCTGTGGGTGGTCGGGCGCGTGGTTTCAATGCAACCGCCCTGATCGACGGCGACATCCACGATGACCGCCCCGGGCTGCATCAGCTTGAGCATCTCGCGCGTGACCAGCCGGGGGGCTTTCGCCCCATGGACCAAGACCGCTCCGATCAGGACGTCGGCGCGGCGGAGACAGCTTTCCAGCGCCATCTGGCTGGACATCAGCGTGGTCACGTTCTCGGGCAGGACTTCATCGAGGTAGCGCATCCGAATCGTATTCTTTTCGAGCAGGTACACCCAGGCGCCCATCCCAGCCGCCACGCGGGCCGCGTTGTAGCCGACGATCCCGCCCCCCAGAATGACCACCGTGGCCGGCGGCACGCCCGGGACGCCGCCTATCAGCACGCCGCGACCCCCCAGCGGTTTGGACAAATACGTGGCCGCGACGTGCACGGCCATGCGGCCCGCGACCTCGCTCATCGGCTCGAGCAGGGGTAGGGAGCCGTCCGCTTTCTCGATCGTCTCGTACGCCACGCCGATCACCCGCCGCTCCAGCAGTGCCTCGGTAAGTGCCTGATCAGCGGCCAAATGCAGATACGTGAACAGGATCTGGTTCGGGCGCAGCAGGCCGTACTCCGCGGCGAGCGGCTCCTTCACCTTCAAGATGAGGTCGGCGGTCTTGAAGACCTGCCGGGCAGACGGTGCGATCTTGGCGCCCGCCGAAACGTAGGATGCATCCGTGATCCCCGAGCCGGCGCCCGCCGATTTCTGGATCAGGACGGTGTGGCCCCGCGCCACCAGGGCCTGCACGGTGGCGGGGATGGCGGCGATCCGGTTCTCGTTATCTTTGATCTCTTTCGGCACCCCGATGATCATGGCCTGCCTCGCGAGTCGAAGAAAAGAGACGGCTGTGTGGGGCAGCGACGGACGTATTCGGTCCGGGATTAGCGGCCCCAGTCCCGAGCGTACCGGAAATCGCGGTCAATGGTCCGGGAGGAGATCTTGGCAATGACCGGCAATCGGCGCTTGTACTGCGACTGCTGCACGCGTCGGGACACGGCGCGCACGATACGCTCGTCAAAGAGACCCCGGCCGATCAGGTCGGCAATTTCATAGCGCTGATCGACGAGATAGTAGAGCACTTGATCCACTTCCTCGTAGGTGAAGCCCAGCTCCGCTTCGTCGGTCTGGCCTTCCCACAGATCGGCGCTGGGTTGCTTCTCGATGATCGCCTGGGGCACCTTGAGATCGCGGGAGAGTTGGCGTACCTGGGTCTTGTACAGGTCGCCCAACGGGTTCACCGCCGACGCCATGTCCCCAAACTGGGTTCCGTACCCGAGAAGCAGCTCGGTCTTGTTGCTGGTCCCGAGGACCAGGGCGGCGAGCCGCGCCGAATGGTCGAAGAGGATCGACATGCGCTCGCGGGCCATCTTGTTGCCGCGGCGGACCTGGTCGGCCTCTGGAAAACCGCCGAAGTAGGCATCCACCATAGGCGTGATCGGCACGGTGAGGCTCTGCATGCCCAGGGCGGACACGACCAGCTCGGCATGGGCCGCGCTCTCGGGACTCGACGAACGATACGGCATGAGCAGCCCGAACACATTCTCGGCGCCGAGCGCTTCCGCAGCGAGAAATGCTGCCAACGACGAATCCACACCGCCCGAGAGCCCGACCACCACGCGTACGAAACCCGCCTTGCGGACCTCGTTGGCGAGGAACCCGGTGAGTACCTTGCGGACAACACCGCAGTCGAGCGTCAGATCGGCCACGTCAGGATCCTTCATGGCGAACCCGCAGAATGCGTGCGAGTTCCCGCTGGGTCAGGTCTAAACGCTCGTCTCGCAGCAGGGGATTGGCGATGCGGACGCGCCGGAGCAGGCCCGGGTCCAGATCGGCGCGCAGCAGCTCCTCCTCGAGGTAGCGCGCCTTCGCGAGTGGTTCCCCGCCGGGACTGACCACCTCCGAGCCGCCCCAGAAGCACGCGCCGTCTTCGTAGCCGACGCGATTGGCGTAGACGACATAGGTGGTCAGAAGGTCCGCCCAGGTCCGGATCGTGCGCTCCCAGGTTCCGGCATTGCCGAAGGGCGCTTCGCGGCCGAGGCCGCGGCCGGGGCTTGCCGACGGACAGATCAGCACCTCCGCCCCGTCCCATGACGCCAGCGCCGGGGCGGCCGGATGCCAGAGATCCTCGCAAGTCAGCAGCGCTATGCGGCCGAATGCCGTGTCAAAAGCCCGGATGCGATCGCCCGACGCGAGATAGCGCGCCTCGTCGAATATGCCGTAGGTAGGCAGGTACACTTTGCGGTGCAGGTGGCACACGTCGCCGTCCTCGAGGTACGCGGCGGCATTGTAGAACCGATGCCCGGCGTCTTCCTCGACGAACCCGACCACGAGAGGAATCCGGCGGCTAAGGTCGCAGAGCTTCCGGAACATCGGCGCGCTGAGCTGGAGCGCCGCCGTGGGCACCTGGTCCTTGAGGAAATAACCGGTCAGGCTTAACTCTGGAAAGACCAGCAGCTGCGCGGATCGGGCAAGCGCCCCCTCGACCACGCGCTCGTGCAGGGCGAAGTTCCTGTCCAGGTCGCCAAGAGCGGGAGCAATCTGCCCGATAGCCAACCTAATCGGCTGCATGGCTCTCCTTACGATGGATGATATATCATCGTACTATAGTTCACGCGCTAACTCAACCGAGCAGCACCTCGTAATCCTTCCACGCCCGCCCAGTAATGTGCGAGAATCGCAGGGTCTGATCGACTTCGGCACACCGCTCGCCCGAGATACTGGCCGAAAGGAACGCCCATGGGCCTGACGGAATATCGGAAGAAACGCCGTTTCACGGTGACAACCGAACCGGCGGGGTCGGCGCGCCCATCCAAGCCAGCAGCGTTGCTCTATGTCATCCAAAAACACCGGGCATCGCACCTGCACTATGACTTCCGGCTGGAATGGGACGGGGTGCTTCTGTCCTGGGCGGTGCCCAAGGGACCGTCCCTGGATCCTGCGGTCAAGCGCATGGCGATGCAGGTGGAGGATCATCCGATCGAATACGGCCACTTCGAAGGCGTGATCCCGGAAGGAGAGTACGGCGGCGGGACCGTCATGGTGTGGGACATTGGGACGTGGGTGCCGGAAACGGCCGACGTGACGGCCGCGCTGAAGCAGGGGGACTTGAAGTTTACGCTGAAGGGCAAGAAGCTGCGTGGCTCGTGGGTCCTGGTCCGCTTGCGCCCGCGGAGGGCCGAGTTGAGGCCGAGCTGGCTGCTCATCAAGCATCGCGACCGCTACGCCAGCGATGCGGCCGTGGTCGATGGCCAGCCCCGGTCGGTGCTGTCGAAGCGGCTGCTGGTCGACATTGCCCGCGATGGCGGTGGCGATCTCGAAAAGGCGGCCAGCGGCGACCCCCCGGACGTCCCCGTCTGATTCGCAACCCTCGCCTCATCGCGCAGCCCAGTCGGCGTGTGTACACCTATCCGGAAGGCCGCTATGAATTGCGCGGAGAAGACACCTCGGCCAGCCGGTATTATTGGGTGTGGGTCTCCAAAGGTGGGCAGGCCGTGACGCCGCCATCGCTGCCGGTGTTACCGCAATAGACGGCGCATTCACATGGTGCGGTAGGGCAATCTCACCGGGGTCTCCTTCCCGCGTTCCGACCAAGGGCGCGGATTGCTATTTTCGGCTGCGGATGATCGAGAGGACTTGGTGGACGTTGGGCCAGTCCGCTCTTGTTGCGGCGACGATGCTCACGTGTGGTCCGAGCGGTCGCCAGACGCTCGGATCGGTCGGACCGAAAACGACCGCACTGGCAACGCCCAGCGCTGCAGCGAGGTGGCTCATTCCGCTGTCGTTCCCGACGTAGAACGCTGCCGCCTGGATATACCCGGCGGCCTCGGCCACACTGCGGTCGGTGATGGACAGGAGGGGTGCCGCTGCAGGCAGTTCGGCGCGGAGTGCATTGCAGATCGGGGCATCGGCAGGACCTTGCAACAAGACGACCGGCCGACGGAGATCCTGCAGTAATCCCACCCAGCGTTCGAGCGGCCAGCATTTCCGCTTCCCGCCACTGCCCGGATGAATGGCTACCACGCCTTGGTCGGTTCCCAAGACACTCCGCATATGGCTACGCGCAGATTCGAACGCGGCTGCCGCCACACGGAGTTGGGGAATCGGCAGCCCATCCCATGTGTCCGCGATCGCGTTGGCGTAGTGCAGCGCGGCATGTATGCCTGCGATCTGTGTCGCCGCGCAAACGATGACGGCACCATCACAAGCGCGTTTCGCATTCTGCACAAAGGCGGAGCCCGGATCGTCCGTGTACAGGATCACTGCGTTCCCACCAAAGATGCCAAGACGGTCGGGTGCGGGGCCGGCGAACAGGGTCGCCATTTGACTGGAATCGAAGAGCCGGATGGTCAATGGGAAGGGGAGCAGCGGATCGAGGGATTCGGCCCAGGCAGAGCCGACCAGGGTCAATTGGACACCGGGCAGTGCCGTCCGCAGGAGTGCGAGCGTCGGGAGCAGCAGAATCGTGTCCCCGAGACCGCCGCCGCGGACGAGTGTGATTGCGGGATCTGGTTGGTCGGCAACGGCCGCAAGGCTTGAGACCAGACGGACGGGCATGCCTAGAGGCGACGGCCCGCCGCCGCCACGAACGGGCCGAGGCCTTTCATGAGCTCCTTGAACGCCGCCGGGGCGAGCGACTGCGCTCCATCCGAGAGGGCGTCTTGCGGATTGTAATGTACCTCGACCAGCAAGCCATCGGCACCGCAGGCGGCCGCGGCCCGGGCCATCGCCCCGACGTAGGCACGCACGCCCGTCCCGTGCGAGGGGTCCACGATGACGGGCAGATGGCTGTGCTGCTTGATGTGGGGAATCGCATTGAGGTCGAGCGTGTTCCGCGTCGCGGTCTCGAAGGTCCGGATGCCCCGCTCGCAGAGGATCACGTTCGGATTGCCCTCGGATAGGATGTATTCGGCGGCCAGCAAGAGGTCGTCCACCGATGCCGCCATGCCGCGCTTCAGGATTACCGGCTTGCCGCTCTGGCCGATGGCTTTGAGCAGCCGAAAGTTTTGCATGTTGCGTGCGCCCACCTGAAAGGCGGCGGCATAGCGCTCCACCTGCTCGACATCGGCGACCTCGACCACTTCGGTCACTGCGGGCATTCCCACCTTCTCGGCCACGGCGCGCAGGATCTTGAGACCTTCCAACCCCAAGCCCTGAAAACTGTATGGGCTGGTGCGGGGCTTGTACGCCCCGCCGCGCAAACAGTGTGCACCGGCCCGCTTGACCGCCTGCGCCGTGCGGAGCATCTGCTCCGGCGATTCAATCGCGCACGGCCCGGCGATCACGGTGAAGTGTCGCCCGCCGACTGGCACGCCGCCGATCCGCACGACCGTATCGTGGGGATGGATTTCGCGGCTGACCAGCTTGTAGGGAGTCAGGACGGGGGAGACGCGCTCGACCAGCGGGTGATTCTCGATCCGGAGCTGGCCGAGCACCCGCTCGTCCCCGATCGCACCGAGGACGGTGCGTTCCGTCCCGGGCATGTAAAGCGGTTTGAGGCCCAGCCGGGCAATCTGGCGAATGATGGCCTGGGCGTCTTTCCTGGTGGCTTCCGGCTTCAGCACGATGATCATACGGCCGCCTTTCGCACGCGTGATACGGTCAACAGAGCGACGCGGGATCGACGTCGAGGTCCAGGCGCGCGTTGCGGCCGAATACAGACCGCCGCACCTGGCGCGCCGCCTCGTCCATTCGGGCACGCAGCCGGCTGCCCTGCCCATGGACAAGGAGATGCCAGCGATAGCGTGAGCGCAAGCGATAGAGCGGGGCCGGCGCCGGTCCGCTCAGAGCGCGCGCCGGCACGCCCGTCGCGGTGAGCCGCTTGGCCAACTCCGTCGCGGCGCCTTCGGCGGCCTGTTCGACGGGACTACTGGCAATGGCGAGCACTGCCCGCGCGAAGGGCGGAAGCCCGCGCTCTTGCCGGAGCGGCGCCTCGGCCTTCCACAGGGTTTCGAAGTCTTGCCGCTGGACAGCCTGTAGAATGTAATGTGTCGGGTTGAATGTCTGGATCACTGCCGTGCCTGGCCGCACACCTCGGCCCGCCCGTCCGACCACCTGGGTGAAGACCGCGAACGCCCGCTCGCCGGCGCGAAAGTCCGGCAGGCTCAGGGCCATGTCGGCGGCGATCACGCCGACCAGCGTGACGCCGGGGATGTCGTGGCCTTTCCCGATCATCTGCGTGCCGACCAGAATATCGATCTCACCCGCCGTCAGGCGGGCCAGCGTGGCTTCGATCGCCCGCCATCCGCCGGCCGAATCCCGATCCAGCCGTTCCACCCGCGCGGCGGGGAAGCGCTGGCGGACCGCAGCCTCGATCTGCTGGGTGCCGACGCCGAGATAGCGCATGCGCGTGCTGTTGCAGGCGGGGCACTGGGCGGGCGGCCGCCGCTCGAAATCGCAGGTGTGGCAGCGCAACCGGCCGTGGGCGGCGTGGTAGGTTAACGAAATGCTGCAATGGGGACAGCCCAAAGTCGCCCCGCACTCTTCACACAGCAGTAGAGTGGAGAACCCGCGTCGGTTGAGGAAGAGCAGCGTCTGCTCACCGGTCCGCAGCCGCTCGGCAATCGCGGCGGCGAGCGGCGGCGAGAGCAGGCGGTCGCTGGCCGGCACGTGGCGCAGATCGACGATCTCGACCTCTGGGAGCGGCCGCGCTTCGATCCGCTCCGGCAATCGGAGCAGGCGGTAGCGTCCCGCCTGGGCGCGCTCATAGCTCTCGAACGACGGGGTCGCAGAGCCGAGCACCACGGGGGCCTCCAGCAGCTTGGCTCGCATGATCGCCACATCGCGCCCGTGATAGCGAGGGCTCTCTTCCTGCTTGTATGAGGGGTCGTGTTCTTCATCGACCACCACGATGCCGAGTCGCGGGAGCGGCGCGAACACCGCCGAGCGCGCCCCCACCACGATGTCGGCGCCGCCTTGCCGGATGCGCCGCCAGGCGTCGTAGCGCTCGCCGGGTTGCAGCCCGCTGTGCAGTACGGCGACCTTGCCGCCAAAGCGGGCCAGGAAGCGCTGAACCGCCAAGGGAGTGAGGGCAATCTCGGGCACGAGCACCAGCGCCTGACGGCCTTGCGCGAGCGCGCGGGCGATCACCTGAAGATACACTTCGGTCTTGCCTGATCCGGTCACCCCGTACAAGAGCAGCGGTTGAAATGTCCGGGCGGCGAGCGCATCGTCAATGCCGGCGAGCGCTTCCTGTTGCGCGGGCGCGAGGTCGCGCGGCGCGTCGACAGGCTCGACCGGGAACCGGAACGGGTCGCGCGACACTTCGACCGATCGGACGGTCACCAGCCCACGCCGGATCAAGGCGGCCAGGGCGGCCGGGTTTCCTTGGGCGGCGTCTGCGCGGGGCAGACCGTCTGGGGCGGCTGCCAAGGTCTGCAGGATGGCGCGCTGCTTGCTGGCCCGCGCCGCAAGCCTTACGGTGTCGGGGGAAATGCCGTCGGCCAGCTGGCACAATTCGCAGAGCTGCGGACGGACGCGAGCTGGCCCCGTCTTGGCGTGGATCGCGATCAGACCGCGCCGGAGCAGGTGCGGAATCGTCCGCACCGCCTCCGGCCGGCGGCGCAGGATCGGGAGCGAGAGGCTTTCCCGGTCGGCGAGGAGGAGCAAGAAATCCCGCTCGGCAGGTCGGAGCGGCGCAGGACCCGTCAGGGCGGCCCGCCCCGCGCTGGTGAGACTGGCCGTGCGGCGGGTGAGGGCATCAATGCCTGGCGGCAGCGCCGTGCGGATCACCTCGCCCCAGGGGCACAGGTAATATTCGGCCGCCCAGCGCGTCAGCGCGAGCAGATGCTTATCCAGGAGCGGCTCTGGGTCGAGAACCTCTGCGAGCGGCTTGACGGCCGCCACGGGCGCGCTGTCCCGCTCTGCAACGATGTACCCGGTGACGATGCGCGACCCGAGCGGCGCCAAGACACGCGTGCCGGGGGAGGCCGCGCCACGCCATTCTGCGGGCACCCGGTAGGTGAGCGGTTCCTCGACGCCGACTGGGAACACGACATCGACGAAAGCGTGGTCAGCCGTCATGGATGGAAGAATGTCGCCGCGCGAGAGCTGTCAGGCGCTGGACGCATGGTCATGGGCTCAGCCGTCTTGCATGTGGCGGAGGAGCAGTTTCATGTCCTCCCAGACGGTCTTCTTTTCGCTCGGATTCCGGAGCAGGAATGCCGGGTGAAAGGTCGGAAGCAGCCGGATGCCGTGAAAATCGAAAAACTTGCCCCGCAGGCGCGAAATGGATTCCTTGGTCTGGAGAAGTGTCTGGGCCGCAGGCGCCCCCAGCGCGCAGATGAACTTGGGCCGGATCGCCTCCAACTGCTTGAGGAGGAACGGTTGGCAGGCCAGGATCTCATCCGCCTCCGGCGTGCGGTTGTTCGGGGGACGGCACTTGATGATGTTGCAGATGTAAACGTCGTCGCGCTTCAGCCCCATTGCTTCGATGATCTTGGTTAGCAGTTGGCCCGCGCGACCCACGAACGGCTCGCCCTGCGCATCCTCGTCGGCGCCCGGCGCCTCGCCCACGAACACGAGTGAGGCGTTGGGGTTTCCCACCCCGAACACGATTTGCTTGCGACCGGCGTGCAGCTTGCACCGGGTGCACTCGCCCAGCTCTTGCCGCACCCCGTCCAGGGTCGGCGCGGCCGCCTGGGCTTTCTGGATCGTGGCCGGGGGCACCGACACATCCAACCGTTCGACACCGAGCAGGCGCTGTGCTTCGAGATGCGCGCGGACCTGTCCGACGATCGTTGCGAGCGCGGAGCGGGGATTGTCTGTCATGGGCTGTAGAGACTCCGATCAACGAGGCACAGCGCTTTACGTGCGATCGCGCAGCAGGGCGGCCACGCGATCCAGAATGCGATCGGCAACCTCGCGCTTGGTCAAGAGCGGCAATTCTTCGACCTTGCCCTCGGCATCGAGGATCTTGACAAGGTTCTGGTCTGCGTCGAACCCCGAATCGACCCGGCTCACGTCGTTGGCGACGATCAGGTCCAATCGCTTGCGCTCGAGCTTGGCGCGGGCATTTGCGACCAGATCTTCGGTTTCGGCGGCGAAACCGACTAGGACCCTGTGGCCCTTCTGCTTGCCGATTTCTGCCAGGATGTCCGGTGTCGGCTCTAGCACGATCTCGGGAACGGCGGCGCTCTTCTTGATCTTGTGATCGGCGCGTGTGACCGGGCGATAGTCTGCCACGGCCGCCGCCTTGATCACCACCTCGGCGATCGGCAGCTTCGCAAGGACGGCCCGATACATCTCGTCGGCCGACTCGACCTGGATGATATCTACGCCAGGCGGGCAGGGGAGCGCGGTGGGTCCGCTCACGAGCAGGACGCGCGCGCCACGGGTCGCAGCGGCTTCTGCAATGGCGTACCCCATCTTTCCCGAGGATCGGTTGGACAGAAAACGCACCGGGTCGAGCGGCTCGCGCGTCGGCCCGGCAGTCACCAGAACGACGCGGCCTGCGAGATCCTGGCAGCGAAGCAGGGCATTCTCCACAGCTGCCATGATCGCCGGCAGCTCGGCCAAGCGGCCGCGGCCGACCAGGCCGGAGGCCAGCGGGCCCATGTCCGGCTCGAGGATCTGGACGCCGCGCGCCCGTAGGCGCGCGAGATTTTCCTGCAGCGCGAGATGCGCAAACATATCGCTGTCCATCGCCGGCGCGACCAGGACCGGGCAACGGCTGGCGAGATAGATGCTGCTCAGAAAATCGTCGGCGAGGCCGAGCACCAAGCGCGCGATGGTCTGCGCCGTGGCGGGGGCGATCAGGAACAGGTCGGCCTTTTGGGTGGCTTCGATGTGGCCGATGCGATGGCTATAGGCGAGCGACCACATGTCGAGCAGGACCGCCTCCCGCGAGAGCGTCTCGAACGTGAGGGGGGCGACGAATTTCGTGGCCGCCTCGGTCATCACGACCTGCACGTGTGCGCCGGCCTTCGTCATCAGCCGCAGCAGTTCGACCGCCTTGTAGGCCGCGATGCTGCCGGTCACCCCCAACAAGATCCGCTTGCCTGCAAGGCTCATTTTCGGGCTCCTCGCTCAGGCGGAGAGAAAGATGCCCACGGCTTGCCGGGGCTGGACGCCGACGACATCGGCCACCGGCTGGCACTTGATGGTGAACAAGCAGAACACCTCCGCCGCGATCTGCGCCCGATGCTCGGAAAAGACGTAATAGTTGGCCTGCCCCTTGGCGATGATCAGGCGGGCCGCACGGAGGGCGGCCCGCAAGTCGGCCGAGGCCTCTTCCCAGGAGATGCCCAGCGTGTCCGGTCCCGTCTCGATCAGCCGATCCACGGCGCGATCCAGCCCGACCGCGCGGCCGTCGTCCATGGTGGCATCCGAGGTGATGGGGCCGCCGCGCAGGGCCGACGTCACATGGCATCCGTAGCGTCGCAACTCCTGGATGAGCAGCGTGTCGAATGCGATCTCGCCGACATTGTCATGAATGAAGAGTATGGGCGTGCGGGCGCGGGCCCGGTCATAGAGGAGGTCCACGTGATCCAGCGCAAGGCCGCGATCAATATATCCTTGCAGGTGCTGGCGCATGCGGCCGGGATCGAAGCCGTAGCCGATGCCGACCGTGCGCGAATCCAGGCTGTTGCCTGCCAGCGACCAGCGCACCAGCAGGCGAAACCGCTCTGCGTCGGGCAGGGTGTCGGCCTGCTGCTGAACCTCTTTGGCCAGCTCCATCGCGATCCGGTTGAGTTGGTCGCGTGTCTCCGCAAAGGGGATCGCGATGCCAGTCTCCCGTTTCACGATGCGGTGCACCTCGGTAATGTAGTGGGACGGGACCCGCTCGTGGCCGAAGCTATCGGCCAGAAACGAGAGGCACGCCTTCGCAACCCGCAGCTGCACGGCGGGATCCGTGCTCAGCTGCTGGGCCGCGGTGTACGCATCGCCCAGCACACAGGTGAGGCAGGCTGGCACGGTCCTCATGCGCGGATCTCCGGGGGCACGAAGCCATCGGGAAAATGATTGAGCGGCCGCCGTCCGCCCCCTGGGGCCGGGGCCGATCGGATCGCGAGCCCTATGTAGTCCTGGGCGGTCGCCACCGCCTCCGGAACATCCAGGCCACGTGCCAGCCCGGCCGCAATCGCCGACGACAGTGTACACCCGGTGCCGTGGAATTCTCCGCGGATGCGATCGGCGGCGCGCCGGATAAACGATCGGCCATCGAAGAGCAGATCAACCACCCGGTCGCCCGGCAGATGCCCACCTTTGATCAGCACGTAGCGCGGCCCCATCGCGTAAATCTGCCGGGCAGCAGCTTCCATGTCCTCCACATTCTGAATCTTGCGCTCGCAGAGGA
>DATJQT010000288.1:0-2290 GCA_035505475.1 Vulcanimicrobiaceae bacterium | reverse complement strand
CGTGGAGTCAACATTCGCGCGGACGTCGACGATGACAAGCCTCGGATCGCGGTCGATGATCCTGAAGGCCAGCTCATCGGGCGTCATCACGTGCAGGGGATGGCTGCGCTGGAATGCCGTGGTCTGGCTTTCCTCGAGCAGCATCGTTTTCCTGTCGGGCAGGAACAGCGCGGCGATGCCGAGCGTGACAAGGAGCGCGGCCGCCAGGGCGTGTGTGCGTCGCGGCCAGGAGCGGGCGGGGCTGCCGGGGTTGACCCGCTTCTCGATCCATGTGGTGGCTGTGAATGCGCCGACGGCGACCAGGATGAGGAGCAGCACGAATGTTCCCTGCGACATGCCGAGCGAGTCGAACACCTTGATCGGTCCGAGTGCGCCGGAGGCGTAAAACCTGTCGTAGAGAGGGTAGAGCTCGCCGAAGGCGTACACGCCGATGAGGCCGCCGGCCACAAACGCGATGCCGTCCTTCTTGCCGATCGACGCGGCAACGATGCTTGTGCCGGGGCAGTAGCCCCCCAGGATGAACCCGACCCCCATGATTGCCCCGCCCAGAAGGGCCGGGCCGAGAAACGTGGGGTTGACGTAGATGACGTCGGTGTCGAGGTAACCGAAGAACCCCAGGAAGATGACCCCGAGCATCGCGGTGATGGCCGCCGTGAAAAACACGCGGAGCACCGTGAAATCGTAGCCGTAAAACAGTCCGGCCAGGCGCCGGGAGGAGGAAAACCCCGCCTGCTCCAGCACGGCACCGAAGGCGATGCCGAGCAGGAACGCCACGACCAGGTTCATTTCATTGGTGATGATATCGGGTACGAATGGTCCCATGGTGCGATGTCTCCTAGATCCAGAGCTTGCGAAAGATGTATGCGACCATGTAGCCGGTGCCGAAGATTGCGAGCATCGTCAGGAAACCGGCGCTGCTGAGCACTGCCATGCCGCTGAGAGCCGCGCCGCTGGTGCAACCGCGCGCAAACTGGGCCCCGGCGCCGAAGAGTGCGCCGCCTGCCGCGGCCATGACGATCCGGAGCCCGCTCGAGGCACGGGGCCCCTTCTCCGTGACCCATGTCAGCCTCCGCGACACAACCCCCGAGAGGAAGCCCCCGACCAGAACACCGGCGACCTCGAACACGAGCCACTGTTTGAGAGGGCTTCCTTCGTGCGAGCCCGCAAATTCCCTGTAGAAGCCGGACGAGCCGAGATGTGCCGGTGCGGCGGTCTGCACGCCGGCGACGACAACGCTCTTGAGCGCCCCGCTGGCGCCCAGACCCCGCCCGGTCAGGTAGATTGTGAGCAGGAGGACGAGGCCGAGAAGCACACCGGCGAGGTACGGGTTCATGTATCTGGTGTTCATGTCGTTGCTCCTGTGCTGGCGGTGTGTGCGGTGGGGTCGGTCTTCTCGCCCGGCTCCAGGTCCTCCCAGCCCGTGATCATTGCGCGGAGGTTCGATACGGGGGTGCGTCCCGTCGTGATCAGGTACAGGTGGGCGACCAGGAACGCCACCAGCAGGAACGCCCCCGCCGTGTGGACAAGCGCCACTGTCCTGAGTCCCTCGATATTGAGCGCGGCGACCCCGTGGCGGGATGGATACCTGTAGAACATGTAGAGCAATCCGGACAGGACGATGACCGGGATGACAAGGATCTTGAGGCCCAGGTAGACAAGGCGCTGGAGCGGGTTGAGCTTGCTCAGGCCCGTCTTGCGCGTCGGGTGTGGCGCGTTCCGGAATATTCCGAACAGGTAATAGTCCATCTGCGCCCTCAGGTTCTTGAGCGTCGGAAGGTATTGCCGCCATTCCCCGGTGGTGAGATGCCAGAATATGGCGAACGCGATGAGGGCAAGGAGCGCTTTTGCCGCAAGTGAATGGTAGCGCACTGCCTGGTCGAATCCGAAGAAGGAAATCGAACCGTGGATTTCGAACCCGGTGACCATCATGAAGAGTATCAGCAGGGCCTGCGTCCAGTGCCAGAACCGCTCGAACGCCCGGTAAATGTATTCACGTTTCATGTCCGTGTCCCCCCTTGTGACCGGCGTCGCGAGACCAGCCGTGCCGCGCCGTGCGCGATCACACCCCCGCATGTGAGAATGATCAACACCGCGCCGCCGGTATCCAGCGCGCTGCTATGGTCACGTCCCGGCATGTAAAAGCCCGTCAGGTGCGCGAGCCGGGAGTCGTTCCGCGTGTGGCACTCGGCGCACCGGACCGCGTCCTCTTTAGGCGCAACCATGTGATTGACCGGCCACACCATTTCCGTCTGCACGAAGCCCGCACGGCCGCTGTAGGGCTCGCCCACGA
>DATJQT010000287.1:0-4179 GCA_035505475.1 Vulcanimicrobiaceae bacterium | reverse complement strand
GAATCGGGGCGTAGCTTAGCCTGGTAGAGCGCTACGTTCGGGACGTAGAGGTCGTCAGTTCGAATCTGACCGCCCCGACCACTTCGCACCCTGCGTCAGGGTGCGACCAACCGCGACTAAGCACGGCGCCAGCAGAAAGTTGCGGAGCTTTGCTCCTGCGTCCCGTTGCGACGGCCGATTTCAGTTCTTAACTGGTTGCGGTCATGACTTGGGAACGTCTTTGGGAACATCTGCCGCCTCTGCCCCTGCTGCGGCGATGTTCTCGGCATTCGGAAGAGCCGACCCTTGCGGCTTCCTCGAGAGCAGATACCACCCCACAAGCGCAGCGACCGACGCGAATCCCTGAGTACAAAAGACAAGTGGCGCAGTCATTCCCTTCCACGCCCAGAACCCCGGAAGGAAATTGATCTGCAGGAGCGATGCTCCCACCAAGTTGGCGATCACGCCAACCAGCAGCATCACCATGCCCATCCCCATTTGCGGGTTCTTGCTGCAGGCAATCACTCCGTACCAGAGTGATGCGGCAAAAACCAGCACGAGAAATCCATTCGATTCCAGGGCAAGTAAGAACCGGATGAACCACGCGGATCCCATGTTCATTTGTGGCCTTTATTCCTTCAGCCGAAATCAACTTTGGGCCGGCTGCGGCGATGGTTTGGGTGCGTCCTTGGGACCAGTCGTGGACTGGCCTTCTGCTTTCAAGATCATCCGTCCCGAGACTTTCGCCCCGACGAGCAGGCTCCCGGGCGTCCCCGGGGTTTGGGAAAATCCGCTGTATCGGTAGGGCTCAGTCTTCGTCTGCTTGTCGTACGGCCGGCCCGCCGCCAGCTTGTCCGCCATCCAGACCCAGCCGGCCATGACCTGTTCGTCGGTCAGGCCGGCGTCTCCGCAGACCGTGATCGCGTAGGTGTGGTCATCGAGTTGCTTCGCCTCGATCTGCGCGAATCCGCCGTTTTGGAATTGTCCGCCGATGCGAGCGGTCGTCCTGATCTCTTTCGGGTCCGACTGCGCCAACGTCCTTGGGGCAAGCAAAAGGGCCCCAAGGGCCACGACCAATCCGATGCCGTAGGTTTTCATGGAAGGAGGAGGGTTGCCGATCGATTACTTCCCCACGGAGCGTGTATCGGTACTCCTCGCCAGGCGCAACCGCTTAGTGCCGAGGAGAAAGCGGGGCCGGCTCGATCGCAATCCCGGCGGCGTTCGGCGCCCCGGCGGCCGTCGTCCCTCGGCCCGCTAAGCATCGACAAGCGGCAGCGTCTTGGTCAAAATCGACCAACTGGAGAGATCGGCATTGAAGGCGTCTCGAAGGTTCAGACCCCGCTCAAGATCGCAATGCGACCGCCTGTCATCCTGATCGGTTGGCCCCGCCGCCGCGGCGCGAGGGCCGGCGGGCCGGCGGGCGGATTTTCCTTGGTCGAGATCATGGTCGCCGTGGCGATCGTCAGCTTCCTGGCCATGATGTCGGTGCCGGCGGTCAGCCGGCTCAAGAACAAGACCCGCGCCAGCGCGGCGGCGCACGATCTGCGGGTGTTCGAGGCCGCCTTCCAGGGCTACGCGTCGGAGAAGGGCGCGTTCCCGGCCACCTCGGACCCGGGCGTGCTACCGACCGAGATGGTCGACCGGATCCAGACGGAGGCCTGGGCCAAGATCAGTCCCGTGGGCGGACATTACGCCTGGGCCAAGAACCAGGTCTTCAACGGCGTCCCGTGCACGGCCGCGATCACGATCACCCCCACCGCGGACAGTGCGCTGGTCAACGATGCGGACCAACTTGAGGCCCTCGACCGGATGATCGACGATGGCAACCTGAGCACCGGCAGCCTGATCTTTGGGGGCGACGGCAGTCTGGTGTGGATTGTCGAACGCTGATGCCTGCCGCCCGTTACAAGGTCAATCTGCATGCCCTCGCGCCGGACGCGACCGAGGCGGGCAGCAACTATGCGGATGTTCCCCTGGAGGCCGTGCCGGAGGAGCAGTTGCGCCAGCTGCTGACCGCCCTGGACGATCTGGCCCGGCGCCGGCCGCCGGCCATCAGCGCCCGCCCGTGCATCCGCATCAACGCGGCGGCCCGCATGGCCACGGTCACGCCGATCGACGGGAAGCTCTACTATAGCACCTGGGACACCAAGGGCCGGGGCCTCGAGGTCTCGGTCGACGACGTCCTGGCCAAATTCGGCGCCACCGCGAAGGAGCAGAAGCCGGCGCCGGCTGGATCCAAGCCGGCGGTCCCCGGGCGGCCGGCCGCGACCAACCAGCGCCGGTTCGTCACGATCGCGCTCCTGGGCGTGGCCATCGTGGCGATGAACGCCGCGACCCTGTGGATGCTGTTCAAGCCGCACCGCACGATCCTGCCCCCTTACGCCTACCTGTCCGACGCGGAGTCGGACGCCTTGTTGAGTCAGGTGGCCGGGGCGTATCAGACCGGGGTGAAGGAGGGCGACCGGCGCCTCGAGATCGAGACGAAGGGCCTGTTCCATTTTGCGGTGTACGGACGCAATCGGGCCCTGCGCCGGGAGCACCTGCAGTCCGGCCGTGGCGCCCGGATCGCCGACGGCGCGGTCATCATCACGAGCGAATCCGGGGTGCTCCGGCTGGTGAATGAGAACACGATCACCATCTACGGCGACACGTACCGGCGGATCGCCAACTAAGCGCGGGGGGCGGGAGAGGCGGCGCGGGGCGCCTTGGCCCTGACGGGAGATTGCGCTCATCCCGCCGGGGGATCAAAATCGATCCGCCATGAAAAGATCCCTCGGGGCCAAGACCTGGGTTTATCCCACACCGGTGTTCGTGGTCGGAACCTATGACCAGCGGGGCCGGCCCAACGTGATGACCGCCTCGTGGGGCGGCATCTGCTGCTCCCAGCCTCCCTGTGTGGCGGTCTCCCTGCGCAAGGCGACCTACAGCCACGGCAACATCGTCGCCCGAAGAGCCTTCACCATCAGCCTGCCGTCCGCCCGGCAGGTGAGCCAGGCCGACTACTTCGGCACGGCGTCGGGACGGGACGTCGACAAGTTCGCGGCCACCAAGCTGACGCCGGTGCGCAGCGAACGGGTGGATGCCCCGTACGTGGGGGAGTTCCCGCTCGTGCTGGAGTGCCGGCTCCTCCACACCTTCGAACTCGGCCTCCATACCCAGTTCGTGGGCGAGATCCTCGACGTGAAGGCGGACGAGGAGGTGCTCCGCCCGGACGGGCATGCCGACGTGGAAAAGCTCCAGCCCCTGATTTTTGCCCCCGGCGTTCAGGAGTACTTTCGGATCGGCCCGATGATCGAACCGGTGGACTGAGGGCTGTCGGCCGGTTCCATTTTGCCTCGCCATGCCGACCGGCCGGGCGTCAGATCGCGGCAACATGCTCGGGGCGACCCCACCTCGGCTCACTTCGGGATCGACGCTTCTGGCCATTGCCGGATGCCTGCTGGCATGGGCCTTGCCCGCCTCGGGCCAGGTGATGATCTACGGCGTCGACACCTCTTATCGGCTCTACAGCATCAACCCCACGACCGAGGTGGCCACGCTGATTGGCAGCACCGGCAAATTCCTTGAGGGTCTGGCGCTTTCCCCGGGCGGCCAGCTGTACGGCACCGACGACAGCGGCTATCTGTACACGATCAACGCCACGACCGGTGCCGCCACCCTCGTGGGGTCATCCGGCCAGAACGACATCGAGGCGCTGTTTTTCTCGGCGAGCACGCTCTACGGCATCACTTTCAGTTCCTCCGCGCCCAAGCTGATCCAATTCAACCTGAGCACCGGCGCCACCACCACCGTCGCCAGCTTGGGCAGCCTGACCGGCGTGCCGCGGGCCGCGACTCCCTACCTCAACAACACGGTCCTGTTCACGGCCGACGGCACGGATTTATCCACGAGCTCGCTGTATTCGCTCAACGTGTCCACCGGG
Organism: Vulcanimicrobiaceae bacterium; assembly: GCA_035505475.1. Lineage (GTDB taxonomy): Bacteria > Methylomirabilota > Methylomirabilia > Methylomirabilales > 2-02-FULL-66-22 > 2-02-FULL-66-22. Next base: position 278 of record DATJQT010000287.1, on the reverse strand, counting down.
GCGACCACGCTCGTCGGCACCATGGCCATCGCCCCCCAATTTGCGGCGCTCAGCTACGCCTCCAACGGCGTGCTGTACGGCTTCGGCAGTGCGGGCCAGGAATGGAGCATCAGCCCCACGACGGCCTCGGTGACGCTGCTGGGCAACACCGGCTCCCAGTTCTGGCTGGATGCGGTCCAATCGGTGCCGGAGCCGCCCGAAGCCCTGCTCCTCGCCTTGGGCTGCGCGGGGATCGCGCTGATCGCCCGGGTGCGCCGGCATCCGTAGCTGGTGGGGCC
>DATJQT010000286.1:0-20479 GCA_035505475.1 Vulcanimicrobiaceae bacterium | reverse complement strand
CAAAGGTTTGACGGCAGAGCAGCTCGACCATATTTTTGAACCCTTCTTCTCGACCAAGGGGCGAGGCAAAGGCACCGGTCTTGGTCTGGCTATCGTTGAGGAAATCGTGCGCGCCCACCGCGGGGAGATCGAGATTCTGAGTATCCCCGATCACGGGACCGAAGCGATCGTTCGCCTCCCGCTGGCCGACGAAACGGCGGCGCTTGCCCCACCCCCCGCCCCAGAGGCGTCGCATGCTTGAGATCGCATCCGAAGAGCCGCGGATCCCACTGGCCACCTATCGCCTGCAGTTCAATCGGTTGTTCCCCTTTGACGCAGCAACCACGGCCATACCGTATCTCCACCGGCTCGGCATCACTGACGTGTATGCCTCCTCGTACCTGACTGCGACGCCGGGCAGTCTGCACGGCTACGATATTGCCAATCACAACGCGCTCAATCCGGACCTCGGCGACGCTGCATCCTACGATCGCTTCGTCCGCGCCCTCCAGGCGCATGGCATGGGGCAGATTCTCGACGTGGTCCCGAATCACATGGGCATTGCCGCGGCGGCCAATGCCTGGTGGAATGACGTCCTCGCCAACGGGCCAAGCTCCTCCTATGCCGACTTCTTCGACATTGATTGGGATCCCATTAACCGCCGCCTGGCCAACAGGGTGCTGCTTCCTGTCTTGGGCGACCAGTTCGGACGCGTGCTGGAAGCCCAGCAGCTCCGGCTCGAGTATGCCGACGGCGCGTTCCGTCTCTGGGTCTATGAAACGCACTTGCCCGTCGAGGCGTGCTCGACCATTCAGATCCTCTCCGTTCCGCTTGGCGAGCTGCGCACGACGCTCGGCGATACGCCCGAGTTTCACGAATACCAGAGCATCATCACCGCGCTCTCGCATCTGCCCGGGCCGACCGAGCGCCTCCCGGAGCGGGTCCGTGAGCGCATGCAAGAACAGGCCGTCATCCGGCGCCGGCTCGCACGCCTGGTGGATACCTGTCCGCCGGTCCACGTGGCGATCGACGACACGGTGCGTCTATACAACGGCACCAAAGGCGATTCGCGCAGCTTCGACCGGCTGGAAGCCCTGATCGACGCCCAGCCCTACCGGCTGGCCTACTGGCGCGTCGCCGCCGAAGAGATCAACTATCGCCGATTTTTCGATATCAACGATCTGGCGGCCATCCGGATGGAGAATCCAGCCGTGTTCCGAGAGGCCCACCGCTTGATCTTACAGCTCCTGGCCTCCGGCCAGATCACCGGTATTCGCCTGGATCATCCCGACGGCCTGTTCGACCCGCCGGCGTACTTTCAGGCACTCCAACAAGAGCGCTTCACCCAAGTGCAGCGCCACCGACTGGCTGGCGAGACAGCGCTCAGCGCGGCAGAGCGTGAGGAGGCCCTGACCGCTGGAAGAGCAGAGTTTGCGGCGACCTGCACGCCCGTTCCGCGCCAGCCCGGCTGTCGCCCACTCTATCTCGTCGTGGAAAAGATTCTGGCCAAGGGGGAGCGCCTGCCCACGACCTGGGCGGTCTACGGCACCGTCGGCTACGAGTTTCTCAACGTGGTCAGCGGTCTCTGGATCCATACGGCCAACGAAAAGGCGATGTCCGCCGCGTATGCCGCGTTCACAGGCCTCAGGACCCCGTTTGGCGACCTGGCCTACGAATCGAAGCAGCTCATCATGCAGGTTTCCATGTCGAGCGAGCTGAACGTCCTGGGTCATGCGCTCAGCCGGCTCGCAGAACAGAACCGCTATTCCCGCGATTTCACGCTCAACAGTCTGATTGCCGCGCTCCGTGAAGTGATCGCGTGTTTCCCCGTGTACCGCACGTATGTGAACGGACGCGGCGACGTCTCGCTGCAGGATCGCGCTTGCGTCGAGGTAGCGGTCGCGTTTGCCAAGCGGCGCAATCCCGCGACCAACGTGTCAATCTTCGATTTTGTGCGCGATGTCCTGCTCCTCCGCTACCCCGAAAACGCCGATGAAGCCAGTCGCGAGGCACAGCGCATCTTCGTACACAAGTTCCAACAGGTGACCGCCCCGGTGGCCGCCAAGGGCGTCGAGGATACGGCCTTCTACCGCTATAACCGTCTCACCAGCCTAAATGAAGTCGGCGGCGAGCCGGACCGCTTCGGTATTACGGTGGCCGAATTTCACGCGCACTGTCAGGCGCGGCGCGAGCAGTGGCCAGTCGGGCTCTCCGCGACATCCACGCACGACACTAAGCGGAGCGAGGATGTCCGCTCGCGGATACACGCGCTTTCCGAAATTCCGCGGAACTGGCGCAGCGCGGTCGGCCGCTGGCATCGGCTGAACCGCCGCCATATCCGCGAGTTGGACGGCCACCCCGCGCCCGATCGAAACGACGAATACCTCCTGTATCAGACGCTGGTCGGGACCTGGCCGCTGACCGAACCAGCGGATGGAGGCCGGGCCGAGTTCATCGCGCGCATACAGCAATACGTCCTAAAGGCAGCCAAAGAAGCCAAGTGGAACACGAGCTGGATTAACCCGAACGAGGCCTACGACGAGGCGCTGACGGAGTTCGTCGCACGCGTCCTGACACCGGCGCCCGACAACCGCTTTCTGGCCGATTTTCTCGAGTTCCAGCAGCCGGTGGCGCTGGTCGGCATGCTGAATAGCCTGGGCCAGACCCTGCTGAAGATCGCCGCGCCCGGCATTCCGGATTTTTATCAAGGGACCGAGGTGTGGGATTTCAGCTTGGTCGATCCCGATAATCGTCGGCCGGTGGATTACTTGCATCGCATTCGCCTGCTCGACGGCCTCTCCGAGAGTATCGCCAAGGGCAACCTGGCTGCTCTGGTTCGCGAATTGGTCCACGACTGGTGGGACGGCCGGATCAAGCTGTATACGATCCACCAAGCACTCGGCTGCAGGCACCGCACCCCCGCCCTCTTTCAGGTCGGCGAGTACGTGCCGCTGGAGACCGCCGGCGAGCATGCCGACCACCTCTGCGCGTTTGTGCGCCGGCGCGCAACGGGCGCCGTGCTGGCCGTCGTGCCGCGCCTCGTTCATCGGCTCTCGGAAGGCGGCACGCGGGTGCCGCTCGGCATCGAGGTGTGGGGCGACACGCGGATCGTCTTGTCCAACGATCTTCTCGAAGAGCGTTACCTGAACGTCTTCACGGGCCGTGCGGCGCCGGTCGAGGCGGACGGCTTCCTCGCCGGCGAACTCTTCGCGGACTTCCCGGTGTGTCTGCTCGAATGCGCGCGGCTGGAGACCGAACCCTCATGAGCGTTTCTTTCGTGCGTGGCGACGCCCACAGCGTCTGGATCCAGCGGGTCTGGCCGGAGCTGGACGGGGGGCGCTACCCGGTCAAGCGGGAAGTCGGGGACGAGTTCGAGGTCTCCGCGGACATCTTCCGCGAGGGGCACGAGGCGCTGGCTGCCGTCCTGCGCTACCGCGCGATCAAGGACACGGCCTGGCGCGAGGTCCCCATGATACCCGCCGGGAACGATCGCTGGGTCGCCCGTTTTCGCCTGGAGGAAAATACACGTTATCGCTACACGATCGAAGGCTACCCGGATCCGTATCAGAGTTGGATGGATGACCTCAAGAAGCGGCTGGCCGCAGGCATGGATGTCTCGAGCGAACTTTTGGAAGGCGCTGCGCTCCTCGACAACACACTCGAACGAGCCGTCGGCGCTGACCGGGTGCAGCTCGAATCGATATTGCGTGCATTCCACGCGGCCGCGTCTCTCAGCACGCGCACGCAACTCCTCTTGGATGAGGGCACGTGCGATCTGGCGCGCTTGTACCCCGACCGGAGCGCGGCGACACGCTACGACCGCGAGCTCGAGGTCATCGCGGACCGGCCGCTGGCGCGGTTCGGGGCCTGGTACGAAGCCTTCCCCCGCTCGCTCGGGGCGGCGCCGGGCCGGGCCGGCACACTGAAGGATTGCTTGGCTCACCTCGCGCGCATTGCAGGGATGGGATTCGACGTCCTCTATCTCCCGCCGATTCACCCGATCGGACGCACGTTCCGGAAGGGGCGCAACGGCACGCTCCCCGCCGCGCCCTCAGATCCTGGCTCGCCCTGGGCGATCGGCAACGAGTACGGTGGGCACAAGGCGATCGAGCCGTCGCTGGGCAGCCTCGAGGATTTTCGTACGCTGGTTACCGCGGCCCGCGGGCACGGGCTCGAGATCGCGCTCGACTACGCGCTTCAATGCTCGCCCGACCACCCCTACGTGCGAGAGCATCCCGAGTGGTTCTACGCGCGGCCCGACGGAACCATCAAGTATGCCGAGAATCCACCCAAGAAGTACCAGGACATCTATCCGTTGAATTTCTCCTGCCGCGACCGCGAAGCGCTTTGGGAAGAGCTGAAGAGTATCCTGCTTTTCTGGATCGACCAGGGCGTCCGCATCTTCCGAGTGGACAACCCTCATACCAAACCGCTTCCGTTCTGGGGCTGGCTCATCGGGGAGATTCACGCCGTCCATCCGGATGTCATCTTTCTGTCTGAAGCATTCACACGGCCCAAGCTCATGTATGCACTTGCCAAGATTGGCTTTTCTCAGTCCTATACATATTTTACGTGGCGTAACTTCAAGCATGAAATTATAGAGTATTTCACCGAGCTGACCCACACCGATGAGGCCGAATACTTGCGCGGGAGCCTGTTCGCCAACACGCCAGACATCCTCGCACCCATTCTCCAGCAAGGCGGCCGCCCAGCATTCGTCATGCGGCTCGTGCTCGCCGCCACGCTCTCCTCCACGTACGGACTCTACAGCGGCTTTGAGCTCTGTGAAAACGACGCGCTGCCCGACAGCGAGGAATACCTCGACTCGGAAAAATACGAGATCAAGGTGCGGAATTGGGACGCTCCTGAGAACCTCAGCGGCTTGATCACGCACCTGAATGCCATCCGCCGGGAAAATCCCGCCCTCCAGCGGTATCGTAATCTCCAATTTTATCCGAGCAGCGACGACAATGTGCTCTGCTACGGCAAGCAACATGGAGACAACGCGGTCTTCGTCTGCGTGAATCTCGATCCGTTCGACCCGCACGAGTCGGAGGTTCGGCTCCCGCTGCAATCGTTGGGGATCGGACCCGACGAGCGCTTTGCGCTCGAGGACTTGCTAGAGGGCGGCCGCCACCTCGTCAAGGGAGCCGTCCAGACTGTCCGACTCGACCCCGCCGAAACGCCGGCGGTCATCTGGCGCCTGATGCGCTTCCCGCACAAAGCATTCGGGACACCCTGCTATTGACTTCGGCGTGCATGCACCGCACACTCGTGTCGGACGCTAGCCGCCCTGGCGCGGGGGTATCGTGAACGATCTCTGGTACAAGGACGCCATCCTCTACGAGGTGCACGTCAAGGCCTTCCAGGACAGCAACGACGATGGCGTAGGCGACTTTCAAGGCCTGACCCGGCGCCTCGACTATCTGCAGGAGTTGGGCGTGACCTGTCTCTGGCTGCTGCCGTTCTACCCGTCGCCCCTGCGCGACGACGGCTATGACATCGCCGACTATTACGATATCTCCAAGCTCTACGGCAGCATGGCCGATTTCCAGCATTTCCTCGACGAGGCGCACCGCCGCGGCCTGCGGGTCATCACCGACCTAGTCGTCAACCACACCTCCGACCAGCATCCCTGGTTTCAGGAGGCGCGGCGCGATCCCGCTTCCCCAAAACGCGGATACTATGTCTGGAGCGACACCGATCAGAAATATCGCGACGCGCGTATCATCTTCGTGGACACCGAGAAATCGAACTGGAGCTGGGATCCTGAAGTGCAGGCCTATTATTGGCATCGCTTCTTCAGCCATCAGCCGGACTTGAACTATGACAACCCCGCCGTCCAGCAGGCCATGCTGGATGTGATGGCGTTCTGGCTCGACAAGGGCCTGGACGGCTTTCGCTGTGATGCGGTGCCGTATTTGTTCGAGCGCGAGGGAACCAACTGCGAGAACCTGCCGGAAACCCACGCCTTCCTGAAGCGTCTGCGGGCGGCCCTGGAGGCCCGCTTCCCCGATCGGATCCTGCTCGCCGAGGCGAACCAGTGGCCGCGCGACGTGCGGCCGTACTTCGGCGACGGCGACGAGTTTCACATGGCGTTCCACTTTCCCTTGATGCCGCGTATGTTCATGGCCATGCGTAGCGCGGATCGGCGGCCGATTACCGACATGTTCCTCCACACGCCACCCATCCCGGATGCGTGCCAGTGGTGCATTTTCCTACGCAACCACGACGAACTGACGCTCGAGATGTGCACCGATCCCGAGCGAGACTACATGTATTACGCCTATGCGCAGGATCCTGCCACGAAGCTGAACATCGGCATCCGCCGACGACTGGCACCGCTGCTTGACAACGACCGGACGAAGCTCCAGTTGTTGAATAGCCTGCTCTTCACGCTCCCCGGCACGCCGATCGTCTATTATGGGGACGAGATCGGGATGGGAGACAACGTCCACTTAGGGGACAGGAACGGCGTGCGCACCCCGATGCAGTGGTCGGGCGACCGGAACGCCGGCTTCTCGCGTGCCGATCCCTCGCAGCTCTACAGCCCCGTGATCGGGGACCCGGTCTACGGATACCAGGCGCTCAACGTAGAGGCTCAGCTCCGCGCGCCGTCGTCCTTCCTGCATTGGATGCGGCGCCTGATCGCAACCCGCAAATCGACTCCGGTGTTCGGGCGCGGCAGTTTGCGCTTTTTGCCCGCCGCCAACACGCGGGTCCTTGCACACCTGCGCACCTACGATGGCGAAACCATCCTCGCCGTTCATAATCTGGCGGCGACCGCCGAGGCGGCGGAGCTGGACCTTTCGGAGTTTCGGGGTGCCGTCCCGGTCGAGATGTTGGGAGGCTCGCGCTTCCCGGCGGTCGGTCCCGGTCGGTACCAGCTCAGCCTGGGGCCGTACGGATTCTACTGGCTTCAGCTGCCGGCCCCTCGGCCCGCCGCTGCCGTTTATGGGATCGAAAATGCCGCTATCTGACCTGAAGGCGCTGTTGCTGACTCGCGAGTACCCGCCCGATGTCTATGGGGGCGCCGGCGTGCACGTCGAGTATCTGGCGCGCGAATTGGCGCGCTTGATCCAGGTCGAAGTCCGGACCTTCGGAGACCAATCCGAAGTTGCGGGGACGCTGCGTGTGCAGGGCTACCGCCCCCTCCACTCCCCCCTGGAGCGCGCGCCTGAGCTGCATCGGCCGGCGCTCGAAGCGCTGGAGATGGGCGTCCAGTTTGCCGCGGCGCCCAGCGGCGCGGATGTTGTTCACTGTCACACCTGGCATGCCCAGTTCGGCGGCCTCCTGACCCAGATGCTCGAAGGCGTCCCGCTGGTCGTCACCGCCCATTCGCTCGAGCCGCTCCGGCCATGGAAGCGCGAGCAGCTCGGGCGAGGGGCGGATCTCGCGGCCTGGATCGAGCGGACAGCGATCAGCGCAGCGGCGGCGGTGATCGCCGTGTCGTCGGAGATGCGTGCCGACATTCTCCATCTTTTCCCGATCCCCCCGGAACGGATCGCGATCATCCCGAACGGGGTGGACGCGAATCTGTACCGCCGCACAGAGTCGCGCGCGCGCTTAGCGCGCTTCGGTCTACCGGAGGAACGGCCCTACGTCTTGTTCGTGGGCCGCTTGTCCCGGCAGAAGGGCGTGCTGCACCTGCTCAGGGCCATTGAGAAGCTCGATCCCGCCGCCTACCTGGTGCTGTGCGCCAGCGCACCCGACACGCCGGCGGTCGCAGAGGAGGTGGACACCGCCGTGCAGGCCGCGGGCCCCGGCCGCGTGCGCTGGATCCGCAAGATGGTGGACAAGGCGACCGCGATCGAACTCTATTCCCATGCTGCCGTGTTCTGCTGCCCTTCGATTTACGAACCGTTTGGCATCATCAATCTCGAAGCTATGGCCTGCGAGGTGCCCGTCGTGGCCTCCGCCGTGGGCGGCATCCCGGAAGTGGTCGTGGACGGCGAGACCGGGTTCCTGATACCTGTGGAGCGGCAGCCCGCGCCGTCGTTCGAGCCGCTCGATCCCCCCGCAATGTCTGAGGCGCTTGTCGCCGCCATCAACCACTTGCTCGCCGACGCAGCAATGCGCGAACGGATGGGTCGCGCCGGCCGCGCACGCGTCGAGCGCCTCTTCGATTGGGCGGCGATTGCGCGGCGGACGGTCGCGCTCTACGAGGCGCTCCGGCGGGGCGGACCGCCGCCGGCCGAGGTGGCCGGAGGGTCGAATGCCTGAGCGGAAGCGGCGCGCGCCCACGCGGCCGGCGTCCCCGCTGTCGCGCCAACACCCACCTGTGCGCGATCTAGTCTCGGCGATGGCGGCCGTCCTGCCTAAGCGTCTCCCGGGATTGCGCTGGTTCGGCGGCAAGGGACGCACGATCGCCTGGATGACGCCGATGGATGCCGCACCGTTACCTGGTTCGGACGGGTTCCTGGCCTTGTTCGATGTTGCCTACACCGACGGTGGACACGAGGTGTACCAGGTCCCAGCCGTCGCCGATGCCGACGGCGCGCCCGCTGATGCGCTCGAGGACCCCACGTTCCGGACCGCATTGCTCCAGGGAATCCGGACCGGGGCCACGCTGGCCGGCCAGAACGGAACCTTCTACCTGCGTCCAACCGCAGCTGCGGCAGCGCTCGTCCCGGCACCCGGCACCCCTGCCATCCTCGTCGCCGGCGAGCAGAGCAATTCCAGCGTGGTCTTTGGGGGCGAGATCATCCTCAAACTGTTCCGGAAAGTCGAAACCGGCATCAACCCGGACGACGAGATCCCGCGCTTCTTGACCGACGCAACCAGCTTCCGCGGCGTGCCCCCGTTGATCGGCAGCATCGAATATGAAACGGCCGGCGAGCGCACCACGCTAGCAATCGTGCAAGTGTACGTCCAGAGCGACGGTGATGCCTGGACCCTGATCCAACAGCGGTTGCACGACTACTTTACGGCTGCAGGCGGGAATGGGGCGGAGCCGGACCCGGCCTTCTCCCGTGCGCTGGCCGCGGCGGACGCGAAGGAAGCCGACCGCCTGGGGCGGCTCACGGCGCAGTTGCACCTCGCGCTCGCCTCGGCCCCGGCGGGCACCCCGCTCGCACCGGAGCCGATCGGGTCGCAGGATGTCGCCACCTGGCAAGCCGAGATGGCGGCGCAACTCGAACAGGCGCTCGCCGCCGCACGCGCCGCGCTCGACCGCCTCCCGCCCGCCGCGCGCCGCCCCCTCGAGGACCTGCTGGCCGACGACGCTCACCTGCGCGAGAACTTGACGGGCTTGCACCATCTCCTCGCCGCCGGGCCCGTCCAGAAAATCCGGATTCACGGCGACTATCACCTCGGCCAGGTGCTGAAAAGTGGGACCGAGTTCCGGATCATTGACTTCGAGGGGGAGCCAGTCCGTCCATTGGCACAGCGCCGCGGAAAACAATGCGCCCTTAAAGATGTCGCCGGGATGCTGCGCTCCTACGCCTATGCGGTCGAAGCCGCCCTCCGCGCGGCCGACGCGCCCGGCACGGATCTCGCGTCCTGGGCCGACGCCTGGAAAGCCGGCGTGCGCAGCGCCTTCGTGGATGGCTACCTCGCCGCAACCCAGGGTGCGCCCTTTCTGCCCCGCGACCGCCCTTCACTCGATACCGTGCTGAGCGTCTTCGAACTGGACAAGGCGGTCTACGAGCTCTGCTATGAGATCGCCCACCGCCCCGACTGGGTCGCGATCCCGGTCGCGGCGCTGCGACGACCGTTCCTGCCGGGCGGCCGGACCGTCCCGGCTCGGCAGCGGATTGCCACGGAACCGTTTCGCTTTGGCGCCTGCCTCGAACTGGTCGAGTTCGTCGGCGTACGCGCGGAGAACGAACGCCAGCTGATGGAGCTCCTCGAAGAGGTGCCGCTCGATTCGATCTACTATCACACCCACAGCTTCTTCCTCCGGCACAAGTTCCTGGCCGGCACCTACCCCAACGACTTTGCCAACTGGGCCGCTGGGCAGGTCCGCGACCGGACCCTGGGCGAGCGCCTGGCGATGGTCGACCCGGGCACCTTTCCTGATCTGGCCGCGCTCCGCGATGAGCTGGTGGCCGTGATTGACGACCACCTGCGCGCGCTGCCCATGGTCCCCGGCATCCTCTTAGGCGAGCCCTTCGAGTTCTTGCAATCGTGGCTGGTCGAGGTGCCGACCGGGCAGGAGGCTACGAACTTGCAGGAGCTGCGCGACGTCCTGCTACAGATCGACCTGACCGCGATTTACTATCATCTGATGGAGGCGCGCATGCGCCTGGGCCGCGGTCAGAACGATTTTGCCGCCTGGGTCGAGCAGGCGCTCGGGTTGTCGGCGCTCGCGGCCGACCTCCGCGCCGTGGACCCGTACGCGCACGGGCTGGAACGCACGCGGGCCCGGCTGGTCCAGCTCTGCGACGTCGCGCTGGCCGACGGAGCCGACTGATGTCCCTCCGGCTGGACGACTACGTCGAGGTCGCGCCCCGCGGCAGCCTGGACCTGCTCCACCGCCTGGCCGAACAGCTCGGCGGACGCCGATTCCTCAACGTCAACGCGAGTCGGTTCGGCGGCGGTTCTCCGGAATTGCTCGGCCGCCTGGTTCCGCTGCTCGCCGACCTTGGGATTGACGTGGGGTGGGAGGTCGTGGTCGGGGATCCCGAGTTCTACGCGACCGTCCACCTGCTCGAGCAGGCGATCCAGGGACCTGCGAACGCTTTACCTGCAGGCCGCCTGCAGGCGTATGCCGAGGCTGCGGCGGCCAATGCCGCGACGCTCGCGCTCGAGGCGGACCTCGTTCTGGTTCACGACCTCGCGCCGATGCCCCTGGTGCGCCGCCGACCCACCCGTGGCGCTTGGGTCTGGGCTGGCCACCGCGACCTATCCAACGCCTCCCGGCACGTCTGGAATACCCTCCGTCAGGATGTCGGCCGTTACGATGCGGCCGTCTTCGCTCTGCCCAAATTCGCCCAGCGGCTGCGCATTCCCATGCTCATCGTGCATCCGTCGATCGACCCCTTGAGCGACAAGAATCGCGAACTGAGCCGGGCGGAGGTCCAGGCGGTCCTGGATCGCTTGGCCGTACCGACCGACAAGCCGCTGCTCCTCCAGGTCTCGCCCTTTGCGCGGGCGAGTGCGCTGCCCGACGTGATCCGCACCTACCGCGCCGCTAAGCAATACATAGACTGTCGCCTAGTGCTGGCGGGCGGCGGTGTGGGCGACAACCCTGAAGGGAGCGCAGTCCTTGCCGCCGTGCGCGAGATGGGGGCCGGCGATCCCGACCTGGACGCCCTGGTCCTCCCGCCCGATGCGGCGCTCGAGATCAATGCCCTCCAGCGCGCCGCGACCGTGGTTCTGCATACGCCGCAGCGGGCCGGCTTCGGGCTGGCCGTGGCCGAGGCGATGTGGAAAGGAAAGCCGGTCATCGGGAGCATGGCCGGCGGCATCCCTGTGCAGGTAATTTATGAAGTGACCGGCTACACCGTCGCATCGGTCGAAGGCGCTGCGTTTCGCATTCGCCAGCTGCTTCAGAATCCCGATCTGCGCGCCCGCCTTGGCGGCGCGGCTCGCGAGTACGTGCGGCGCAATTTCTTGATCACCCGGCAGGTGGGTGACTGCCTCGCCCTCCTGGCCCGGATGACCAGGCGGGGCTGATGGGCGCGCCGCTCACCGCCACGGTGCTGCTCACGGCGGAGAGTCTCGCGGTGGTTGAAGCCATGGGCCCGCTTGATGTCCTGGTCGGTGTGCCGGTGTGCAATCACGCGCGCTCGATTGCCCGCCTCCTCGAGGCACTCGCCGCCGGACTCCAGGAATCTGTGGCGCCCCAACGCGGCGCCCTCTTGGTCCTGAATGCGGGCTCGCAAGATGACGCCGGTACGGCGGTGCGGACCTGGCTGGCCGGCGCCCCAGCGGTTCCCCCCGTGCGCTGGTTGGAAATCGCGACCCCGCGCCGCGGGCACGCGCTGCTGGCGCTGTTCGCGGCGGCGCAGGCGCTGGGCGTCGCCGCTTGTGCCTTCGTGGATGCCGATCTCACCGGTGCGACGCCCGCCTGGATCCCGGCGCTCGTGCAGCCTATCCTGGAGCAGACCGCGACGTGCGTCCTGCCCGTCTATACCCGGCCGCTTTCCGACGGGACATTGACCACGAACCTGCTGGCCCCGGTCACGCGCGCCTTGTACGGAAAGCGCGTCCACGAGGTGATCGGCGGCTGTGCCGGCGTGGCGCCGGCACTCGCCGGCACGCTGCTCGACCACGTCTGGCAGGCGGACCACAGCGCGGGAGGCGTGGACCTTCTGCTCACCACGCAAGCGGTCGCTACGGGCGCGACCGTTGCGGAAGCCCGGCTCGGTCCTAAACAGGTCGCGGGAGGCTGGGGCCAGCCGGACCTTGCCACCACCTTGGTGCGCACCGTGGGGGCACTCTTCGGCGCCATGGAGCGCTTCCACGAGCGCTGGGATGCGGTGCAGGGTAGCGTCCCACTGACGCCGCCCGCCGCGGACGGGCTCCTGCCGCCCGCCCCCGGGGCGCATGTGGACCGGATGGTGTACGCGTTCCGGATGGGCCTCAAGGATCTCTTGCCGGTGTGGGAGCAGATCATGCCCGAGGACACCTTGGCCGATCTGTACCCGCTCGGGGTGGGCCCGGCCGAGGAGTTTCAATTTCCGGGACCAGTCTGGGCCCGCGCGGTCTTCGATTTCGCGCTGGCGTTTCACGATCGCCGCCTCCCGCGCGAACATCTGCTGCGGGCGCTGGCGCCGCTCTACCTCGGCCGGGCGGCGGCCTTTCTTCTCGAGGCGCGCGGCGCCGCCCCGGCGGGCTTCGACTTCTTGCTGGAGCGGGTCGGCCGCGCATTCGAAGAGGCGAAGGGCGATCTCCGGTTTCGCTGGAGGTGAGACATGGATACGTTGACCAATATTTTGCTCGGGCCTGTCCAGGCCACCGCAACGTGGTTGGGAGCGATGACGCCCCGACTCCTTGCCATGGTGGCGTTCATCGTGATCGGCTGGGCACTCGCCGCGGTCATGCGTCGCGTGACGGGCCGCCTGTTACGCGCGACCGCGTTCGATCAGCGCTGTGTCCGCTGGGGGGTGACGGCCACGCTCGGCCGGATCGGGGTCCGGGAAGTCCCGGCGGTCCTGCTCGGACACGCCGTGTTCTGGACTATCCTCCTGGTCGGGCTGCTGATGGGCGTGGACGCGCTCGGGGTCCCTGCCGTCACGGGCGTGGTGGCGACCGTCCTGCATTACCTTCCGAATCTGATCGTGGCGGGGGTGATCCTAATCACGGGGTGGGTACTGGCGAATTTTCTCGGCCAGGCGGCGCTGATCGGCGCCGTCAATGCGCAGGTGGCAGGCGCGCCTGTCATCGCCGGCGCGGTGCGCTGGTTGGTTCTCGTGTTTGCCGGCGCCGCCGTCCTCACGCAGCTGGGGATCGCCCGCGAAATGGTCCTGCTCGCCTTCGGGATTGCGTTTGGCGGCACGGTCCTGGCGCTGGCGCTGGCATTCGGCTTGGGCGGGAAAGATCTGGCACGGGAAATCCTAGAAAGTCGCTTACGCAAGCGCAACGGGGATGATCACATCACCCACCTGTGACGCCGAGCGGCATCGGCCAGAGACGGCCAGCGCATGGCCCACCTCGGCGTCTCTGTGCTGGAGAACAAGTTGGCAGCTCAGGCAGGTCAGCCCACCCGCGGGGTGGACGACAACCTGCACGGCGTACCCACAACGCGGACAGCGGGCCGTACGGCGTGGGGGCGGGATGGCAAAGAGAATTTGATCGACGTCGAGCGGTTGCAGCAATTGTCCGCAGCACAACAGCGGGGGCGTCCATTCTCTGCGGTCCAGCGGGTCGTTCCGCTTCGCAGCCGCCAGCACTTCTCCCCGGCATTGGCCACAGCGAAAACCACGGATGCTGCCCATCGGTTCCTCCGCGTGTCTCGCGCGGCAGTGCACAGGGCCTAAAAATCTGGGACGTTCCTCTGGAACGAGGTGGCCAGGATCTGCCGCAATTCGGCGATCAAGGTTTCGTTGGGAATTTCGCGCCCGATCACGCGCACGGTGAAGCCGCAGGAGCGGCAGCGCTTATACTCGTACATCCAATTCCCGTCCTGCTGCGCGGCGCCGATCGGCTCCATGTCCGAGAAACAACACGCGGACGAGTGCGAAGGGGAGATTATGCGGTGGGGGTACAAGTTTTGCGGGGCCTTGCTGTCCGTGTACTCCACGATGGTCGCCATCATGCGCTCCTAGAGGACGCTGAGTGATGGAGCGGATGGCCGCTTAGGCTGCCGCCCCGCATAACCGTGCTCGCGCAAGAACCGGCTTCGTCGCTCCTCAGATCGACGGCGTACGCGCGCTCGCGGTCGCCAGCCGGCGAATGGCTGGCACGAGACCCTTTTCGAAGGTCGTTTTGGAGACAAACTCGTCTGCCCCGGCTTCCGGCGTGGACTTCCGAATACACGTGAAACAAGGTTGCGCTGTCATCTACCGACATCGAACGCCCCGACATCGCGTCGTCTCCCCTCCGACAGGTCTCCAAGGAAGGTCTCTACTTTGGACATTCCCTGGGCGTCTGTCCATCCGGATATTCCCGGAGATATTCCGAATTCTTACCGTATTTCTCGACAGCCTGCCGGTCGCACGGGTCGCACGGGTCTGTCCAAGTACGAGCGTAATCGTGTTGAGCACGAAATCCGGACGCTACAACGCCAGGTTGGCACCGACGCGTACGGGTATCCATCCGGACGCCGCTGGACATCCCAGGGGAAGATTTCGTATTTCTCGAGGGATACGGGCTGGGACTATTCGAGGGGCAGGAGGCCGCGCCGCAGCGCGTAACGGATGAGGTCAGTCTGGGTTTGCACGCCGAGTTTGCGCATCAGATTCGACCGGTGGGTTTCGGCGGTGCGGGCGCTGATGCCGAGTCGTGCGGCGATTTCGGTATTGCTGTAGCCTTCGACTCCGAGCTGCATCACCTCGCGCTCGCGGCTGGTCAGCGCCTCGTAAAGGTCCAGGGGGGCCGCCTGCGCCCTCTGCGCGTATTCTTCGATGGCCCGCTCGGAAAACGGTCGCCCCAGGAAGTAGCGCCCGGGCAGGGTCGTGACTTGCCGGATCGCTTCCAGGACCTCGCTCGTGCTCGCGTCTTTCAGCAGGTACCCGACGGCACCGTTCCGGAGCGCCTCCATGACGTACGCCTCGTTCGAATGCATAGAGAGAATGATGACGCGCGTCTTGGGGGAGCGCTTAGCGACCTGGCGTGTGATCTCGAGGCCATTCAGGCCGGGCATCATCAGATCGAGGAGGAGGACATCGGGCGAAAGACGTTCGACCAGATCGGCCACTTTCAGGCCGTCGGATTCTTCGCCCACGATGCTGAAATCGCTTTCCGCCTCGAGTAAGGTGCGCAGCCCTTCGCGTACGATTTGATGATCGTCCGCCAATACCACGGTCGGTTTGCTCATGGCCCGCCCTCGAACGCGTGGTGCGAACCGGACACTGAGAGGAGTATACCACGCCTGCGGACAGGGAACGGCTACGGCATACCTTCTGTCTAACATGTTGAGCAAAATCGCGTCAAACACCAGCAAGTGGATCCCGCATTACGGAGTACACAGCTTCTGCGCTTCTGCAGAGTTCGCAATAGGCTTCCCGTGCACCCCGTGCGCGTCAACAGGCGAGGATTTGCCATGAAGACAAATCCGCCGCGAAGATCGCTCCGCGGCGGATAGAGGTGACGAGACACCCAACTTTAGCGGGAGTTTCGGAGCTTCCCCGGCGAGCACACGTCACGTGCGAGGAAATACGTGGGGGGGACTTGCGCCAGCATGACAGACCCGTTGGAGGCAAGGAGGAACGGCGCGCCTCGCTGGAGCTTTGAATTCTTGGTCCCTCCTCCGGTATCCCGATCGCCCGGCTCGCGATACTGATATTGATAGTACAAATCGTATCGTACCTCGGTGCCGGTTGCCTTGAGCGGAATTTCAAAATTGGCGTAGCGTAACGTAAAGATTTGGAAAGTTTCTTTGGCTATCCCCTGCGACACCTCATGACCATTTGTGTCAACTCCGACGAGAGTCATATCCAGGTATTGGACCTCTCCAGCGAACCACTGGTTGAATGCAACTCCAGTAAACTGCAACGTATCTGCCGCCTTAGAGCAATTCCAGAACAATTCGACAGCGGGAGACGCGACCCTGTGCGCAAACTCTAATGGCGGGTATTCGATCTGTTTTTCTGCTGTCCCAGGCCAATTCAACGGACGCCCAGCGATGCCGGTATCCGGCCCATAACTGGAACATGCAGAGATCGCCACCGCCAGCACAACAAGACCTGACCACACGATTTCGCGCACTTTGAGCTTCATATAGACCTCCTGGGCTTAAGTACTTACGCCAATTAGATTAAACGAGAACATCGTGGCTGTCAACTGAGCGCCCTCACTCAGAAGAACTACGCATGATACGAAACAGTTCACGCCTACAACATCGATCGGTGTAGGCCGCCATCGGCCAGCACCACGCTTCCCGTGATATAGCTCGCCCGCTCGGATGCCAAGAAGGCGACGATGTCGGCCACCTCTTCCGGACGCCCCATCCGCTTGAGAGGCACCTGCGCAGTCGCCTCGGCTTCGGCCTGCGACAGCGTAATCCCCTTCGTGCGTGCGGCATCCTCGAGCAGAACGGTCTGCCGTTCCGTGAGCACCCCACCGGGACAGACTGTCGTGACGAGAATGTTGTGCGGTGCCTCGCGATCCGCCAGCGCCTTCATGACATTGAGGACACCCGCATTGTTCAAGCCGATAGGCATAATGAGGGGACCGGGCTGAACGCCCGCCATGCCGGCCACGTTGACGATGCGACCCCAGCCGTTGCGCCGCAGATGCGGGACGACTTGCCGCGCCATCTCGAGAAACCCGAACAGCTTCAACTCGAGATTTTCGAGTATGTGCTCTCGGGTGAGCTCCTCGAAGGGGACTCCACGGGCCGCACCCGCATTATTCACCAAGATATCCAGACGTCCCCAGGCGCTGGCTGCCGTTTCCACCACGCGAGTTATGGCGGCCTGGTCGGTCAGGTCGGCCTGGAGTGCTTGCACCCGCCCCGCTCCAAGCCGTTCGAGAGATGCACGCGCGGCATCAAGGGCCTCCGCCCGGCGGCCGCAAATGGTCACGTCCGCACCCTCGCGACAGAGCCGTTCCGCGATCGCTCGTCCAATACCGCGGCTGCTCCCCGTCACGATCGCCGCCCGCCCGCCAATTCCCAGATCCATAGTTTCCTCCTGGCCTAGTCCGCCCGTCGAAGCTTCTCGAGCACCTCGATCAGCTGCTCCATCGAAACCGGCCGCGGCAGGTTGTGCATGTGTGACCCGGGCCGGCAGGCAATCACGGCAACAGCCTCCATGTCCTTGCGCGAGGCTTCGCCGAGGCCAATGGCGCTCAGGCTGGTTGGGAGGCCGACATCGCGATACAAGCGGCACAACTGATCGCGCTCTTCCGTGGGCCACCCTTCGAGCCAACTCTGGACAAGGACTCCGAAGGCGACCTTTTCGCCATGCAGGAACCCTGCCCCGGCGGCAAGCGCGCTCAGCCCCGCGTACAGGCTGTGTGCGGCAGCGAGCCCTCCGCTTTCAAAGCCCAGTCCGCTGAGCAGAATATTGGCCTCGATGACGCGCTCCAGGGCCTGCGTGACATGTTGGGCAATGACGTCTCGCCGGGCCGCCCGTCCGTGTTCGAGAACCGTCCGGTAGCACAGTTCCGCCAACGCCAGCGCCGCCTGCGATGGCGAGCCGCCGATCGGCGTCCGACCTCCTCCCGCCGCACAGGCGCGCGCCTCGGGCCAGGTCGCCAACGCGTCTCCCATTCCGGCAACCAGGAACCGTACCGGGGCGCGCGCGATGATGGCGGTATCCACCAGCACTAGAGCCGGGTTGGCCCGCAATCGCACCACCCGGTCTTGCGCATGGGCCTCGGTATACAGCACGGCGACCCGACTGGTCGGCGCATCGGTCGAGGCGATCGTCGGCACCATCGCCGCCGGAACGCCGAGGGTTTCGGCCACCAGTTTCCCCGTGTCTAGGGCTTTGCCACCTCCAGCCGCAAGCACCGCGTCTGGACCGAATGCCTGACTGTTCGCGGCCAGGGCGTCCACCGCCGCCTGGGTGCACTCGCCGGGGAAGATCGCGATCGAACAGGCGATCCCCTCTCGCTCGCAGGTGTTCGATAACGCCAACTCCACTTGATCGCGCACGAGCGGATCGATAAGGGCCAAGACGCGCTTCCCGAGTCCTGCGAGATGCGGTCCGGCTTCTGCGAGAATCCCTGCGCGCTGGACGTAGGTCAGTGGAGCGCCAAAGATGAGCGGAAGCGTCTCGGACATAATTCTCCTCCGGTGTACGGATCGATTCGTGTTGATGCGTGCTTCGAGAATGCGTAACGCTGAAATGATTTAGCACTCGGAGGAAAGCCCGTCAATCGAATCTGGGTGCCGCGCGCCTCGATTCCGATCAGCGTTTCGGCGGACTGTTCATCGGCGAAAACGGTCATCGTGGTTGCTCAGTTCACCGGTGTCGAAATGATCGGCACAGTGCTCAAACCAACTGCGCGCGGGAAAATCGTCGGGGGAAGAGTCCCCCTTCCAGCGCCGGTACACACACCCGGATGTCCCGATGCGAATACAGCAGCCCATCGAGCCCCCGCATCAAATCGCGGAACGCCGCGACCCCTGCACGACCGTATGGTACCAACCCACAATTGTCCAATGACGGGGAGAACTGCGGAAGACAATGTGCGGCAGGATTAGCGTCCGACGATCGTTCGAGGCGCGCGGCTGATGAATGGGTTTCCGGTAACCCAGAACCGATACGGCTTGGCTGCCCATTCCCCAGCGTAATCCACGCCGATGCGTGGGCCGGAAGATACCTCCCCGCCACGTAGCCGTCGGGCGGGGGCTTCGATCCAGACGCGCTGGCCGAGGAGATCGGCCTGATCGTATGAGCGATCAAGGTCCAGCGCCCGGCAGAGCTTTCCCGGCCCGCTGGTGAGATTCAGATCAGCATGGAGCGGGCGCCGCGTGCGCATCACGGCCACGCCCTCGAGTGGCTGGAGCGCGCGGATCAACACGGCGTGTGGAATATCCACCTGGTTGGTCACGACGTTGAACTGATGATACATGCCGTACACGAAGTATACGTACGCGGTACCCCCGATCCGATACATCGTTTCGGTGCGGGCAGTCCGTCGTCCGTTGTACGCATGCGACGCCCTATCTTCCGGGCCGCAATACGCCTCGGTTTCCACGATCATTCCGGAGATGCGGATGCCGGCGGCTGTTGGAACGACGAGCACGGTTCCCAGAAGCTCTTGGGCGACGCTCAACACATCGGGACGCGTGTAAAATTCGCGCGGAAGCTTGGCGGTGGGCCTCGTCGTCATACGAGGAACTTGCGCCAGGTTCGGGACGCTCTCGACGGCATCAGCAGCCCTGTTCTTTGCTCGCAATCAGCAGAGTGTAATCAGCATAGTTGACAGACCACTACTTACCCCATACGCTCCACACGTTTGCGCCAATGACAGGAAATGCACATGACGCAGCGATTTCTGCACTGGATGACCCGCGACGGCCGACTGTTATTTATGGCGCGCATGGTCCGCATGTTCGGCTACGGCTTTTTGGCCGTCATCCTGGTCCTGTACCTTGCCGCACTCGGATTTGGCGAAACCCGCATCGGCCTTCTGCTGACGCTCACGTTGGCCGGGGACACCGTCATCTCGCTCTGGCTGAGCACACACGCCGACCGCTACGGGCGCCGACTGACGCTCCTGGTCGGCGCGTTGCTCGTCGTTGGGGCCGGTCTCGTGTTCCTTGCCAGCCACACCTTCTGGCTCTTGCTGACCGCGGCGACGATTGGCGTCATCAGCCCCAGCGGTTACGAGGTCGGCCCCTTCCTCGCTGTCGAACAAGCGGCGCTGACGGAAGCTGTCCCAGCCGATCATCGGACCACCGCCTTCGCGTGGTACAACTTGGCTGGCTCGATCGCCACGGCGGTCGGATCACTGGCCGGCGGTGGTGTGGCAAAGTTCGGGCAGCTTGCAGGCCTGGAGGCTCTGGGCAGCTATCGGGTTGTCATCGCCGGATACGCCGTGCTCGGTATCGCGCTCGCCCTTCTATTTTCCCGCGTCACCTCCGCCGTCGAGATACCGGCATCAGCAGCACATACCGCCCGTGCTCGGTTTGGTCTTTACCATTCCAAGAAGGTCGTCTTGCATCTGGCCGGTCTATTCGCGCTGGATGCTTTTGCCGGCGGCTTTGTCATCCAGAGTTTACTCGCCTACTGGTTTTACGTGCGCTTCGGCACGCACGAAGCGACGTTGGGGATGATCTTCTTCGGGGCCAATTTGTTGGCTGGCATCTCCGCGCTCGCCGCCAGCGCGATCGCAAACCGCTTCGGGCTTGTCAACACGATGGTCTTCACGCACCTGCCGTCGAACCTGCTCCTCATGGTGGTCCCGTTGATGCCCACCTTGTCGCTCGCCATCGTGA
>DATJQT010000285.1:0-4802 GCA_035505475.1 Vulcanimicrobiaceae bacterium | reverse complement strand
GTTGCTGCTCGCCGAGTTCGTCGCCTACTACCAGGTCGACCGGACGCATCTCGCTATCGCCAAGGACACGCCGGCGGGGCGCTTGGTCGAGCCGCGCCCTGGTCTGACTGCGAGCGTGGTAGGGCTCCCACGGGTCGGCGGGCTCCATCGGCGATACGCGTGGCGCCGAGCAGCCTAGCTCGACCGCGAACCGTCCACTTCAGCCTTCACTGCCACGAGGACCGCGCCCTCCCGACGGTCGGGGTCGGGTCGTCCCACGGCCGTCTTCGACCAGGTCAGCTGGAAGTTCGGCTCGCTGTCGAGCGAACCGGAGTGGCCTCTCTGGGCCCGATCCGGAATTGGCGAGCGACAGCATCCTGAACGGCAGCGGCACCTCCCAGGCAAGCAAGGACGGGGGGGACAGCGGCGCGACGTTCTCCCTGGCCGATGCACGGGCGATGTCCGTGCGGATGTTGGCGACAAGCCGGCCGCGCGCCGTGTGGATCATGAACCCGGACGTGTATGCGCTGTGCGAGTCCTTCGCGTGGCCGTCCTTCGCACCAGCCGGCACAGCGGGCCCGCTTGCCGCGGCTGCTGGGCTACGAGATCCTCCTCCACGAGGCGTGTCTGGCGCTGGGCACGCCGGGAGATGTGATCCTGGCCGATCTCTCGCAGTACGGCGTCATCCAGCGGCAGGCGGCACGCTGGTCGATGCATTGGGCGTTCGACACGAACCACTCCGCTTTCCGTCTCACCCTGCGCATCGACGGACAGCCGCTCTTCTCGCACGCGATGGTGCGCCCACACCCGGTGTCGGGTGTGACGCATGCGCCCTTTGTCACCCTGGCGACTAGGAGCTAACCAATGGCCATCAACGAACTGTATGCGGAGAACACCGGGCAGATCTCGCCCGTGGTGGGCGGCACCGCAGCCGTTGACACCGGCTGGGTCTCGCTTGCTGGATTCCTCCGCTGGACTGCGCTCGTGATCGTGGGCGCGCAGGCAGGCGTGACCGTGACGGCGCAGCAGGCAACAGACGCCAGCGGCACGGGTGCGAAAGAGTGGCCCGTGAACGGCGCCAGCAGCGTCGCGTTCACTAGCGGCACGGACGACAACACGTGCAAGGTGATCGATCTCGACTGGCCGGAGTACGGTTACGGAAGGTTAACCCTGACGCCTGCCGGCAGCAGCAGCGTGGCCGCGGTGCTGCTGGGCGTCCAGAACAAGAGCTAGGGGGTGGCGCCGTGTTCGCAGTGACCGAAAAGGCGCGGCAGTGGTGGGAGTGGGCAATGCACGCGCGCAGCGTGCAAACGTGCCCGCGGTGTGGTGGGCGGCTGGCGCACCCGCTGGGCGTGGCAGCTGACAGCGCCACCGAACCAGGGAAGGCCGTCTGCTGGCCGTGTCGCATGGCGGAAGGCGTGCCGCTGCCGGGCAATGTTGGGAGGCTGTGATGAAAAACGCGATCCTAGTCGCCACGCCTGCGGTGGACAGCCGACAGCTGGAACGTCTCGGGCGGTGGATGATCGCGAACGCGATCTCGGCACAGCGCCGGCCCACGCCACGCTGCGACCTGCTCGTGAACACGTTGCGCTTGCTTGTCCGTTCTCGGCTCCAGCGCCATGCGACCCGCTGAGGCCGGGCCGGCGCCGCCTTGCGCCTCCGTTGTCTCCACACAGCGCCCCGAAAGACGCTGTGTTTCAGCACCTTAGGGAAAACCGTGGACCTTGGGGACGATCGTGGGTCCGCGCGGGCTCGCTCAGTTGCGCGGATGGGGAGACCCGCTACGCCCAAGTGGTTAACCGTTGTCTGGTTACGCCTGCCGCACGCTTGCGCGGAAGGATCAGAGGGGGGACATGCGCCACGCAGTATCCCTAACTCCACCTTGAGAGGGGGCACCAAATGAAACGCTGGTTCCTGGCGCTCACGTTGATTGCATTCGGCGCACCCGCGCTCGCGGGGGATCACTACAAGCAACATACGCCGAAGACGATCTATGTATTTGGCGACAGCTATTCCGACAACGGGAACGCCCTGGTTCTGTATCCAGACATATTTGCAGGGATCCTGCAGCCCCCGTATGCCTCTCCCCGATTCTCCAACGGCCCGATGTGGCCCGACTACATGGGTCAAGCACTCGATGAGGTTATCGGGCCAGAGGTCGCGGGTGGTACCAACTATGCCGTGGGCGGAGCAACCATTTCGCCTGAGAACTATTACTCCTTCGATCCCGGTGCCGACGGATTCGCACAGGTTGACCGGTTTCTAGCGGATCATGGATCAGCTGATCCTGCCGCGATCTACGTGGTATGGCTTGGGGGCAATGACATCGATCCGCCTGAGTCCTTCACGAGATGGTGCTTCGATCAGTTGGTCGTCATGATTGGCCGGCTGTACCAGGCCGGCGCCCGCACGTTCTTGGTCCCAAATCTGAATGATTTCGGAGATGCACCCCTTTCCGTTCTGTATGCTGAGTGGTTCGGTGCCGACTACGTTCAGCAGCTCAGCGAGATGGTCACCGTCTACAACAGTTTGCTTCAGGAACTGCCAGCACGTTTCCCAGCAGCAAGGTTCCGAATCGCCGACGTCTACCATCTCTACAAGATGGTCAAGCAGTACCCAAAGGCGTTTGGATTCAGCGTCGTTGACGACGCCTGCTATCATGACTGGACGGATGGCGCGCTGTGCTCAGACCCTGATGAGTACTGGTACTGGGGTTTTAGTCATCCGACCACGCACGCCCACAAGGTTCTGTCGAGCTTCTTCCTTATGGAGATGCTGATTGCCGGCGAGCTGAAGATCACCGATCTCGTCCACTGATGTCCTTACGGGACGCGCCCGGGCGCGGAAAGCCCGACGCACTCCGGGAAGCGGGGTGCGACCTGAACCATCCCCTTATTCAGACGAGGCCGAAGACTTCACGTAGAGTGGCCTGCTGACGGATCAACTCATCGTACTTCGCCACGAGGGGGAGCGCGCGGTCATCGTCCATGGTGGCAAGCCACTCGAAGTAGAAGAGGCCCTGGTTGAGCAACGAATGCGTGCGCGTCTTCACGGTGTTGGCCTTCATCATCATGTCGTAGCCGATCGCCTCGCCAGCGGCGCCGAGGAGCGTGAGGAGCGAGGCGGCGATGGCGCCCACGAGCAGGATCCGGTCGCGCCGCTCGGTCGAGCTGATGCGGGTGTCCGACAACCCCATGCCGAATCGCAGGTTCTTCAAATCCCTAAAACTCTCTTCAATCGTGAACCTCTTCCCGTAGAGCTTCACGATCTGTGCGCCAGGAGTGTCCGTGAAACTGGTAGCGAGGCACCAGGGCTCCTTCATCCCCTTGGCCTTCACGCGGACCACCGCGCCTACCTCGCGCCGGCGACTCGTGACGCGGGCCTTCCGCAAGAGCCTCGGGCGGCCATTCTCGGGCACCCACTCTGAGCCGGTCCTCGTCACCCCGTGCTCATCAGCCACCTGGACGATGCCGCGGAACCGCACGACGAAGTCGAACCCGAGTTGCTCTTTCAGCAGTTCGTAGAGCGCCTGGTCGCCGAAGCCCCGGTCGGCGAGCACCGTCACCTTCACGCCCTCGGGCAGGACTTCCTTGAGGCGCTCGAGGACCACGTCCTCGTGTTCATTCCGCCAGCCCTTCATCTCGGACTTCACCACCGTCTTCCAGAGGAGCGGCGTCGCGCGGCCATGCTTGGTCACGAGATAGAGTGCGATGGTCGCCTGGTTGTCGGGATCGAACTCGGTCCAGTCGAGCGCCACCACGATCTCGGGCCTCGAGCCCACCACATATGGGACCCAGGAGGCGAAGAGCCTCCAGACGTCGACCCCGGTGTTGGAGAAGAACCGGTCCACCTGCTTGATGGCGTGCTTGGCTCGGCCGTTCTTGGCGATCGCCAACGCTCGCCCGATGGTGGCTACCGCCAGCCGGGCACCCTGCAGTGCCCCCACCACCGCGTTGCTTGAGCGAGGTGACTCGCTTGGAGTGGAGGTCGTCGTCGAAGATGGAAGCAACGAAGTCTTGCACGCGGGCGGGGCGAATAGCTTGGGTGCGCATGGACCCCGCACGATGATCCCAAGTCCGCGAATCGTCTACAATTCATCCCATCCCATGACCGTGGGAATGAGGGGATCGATCAGGGGTGCGACCCCTCGCTTGCGGCGGCCGTCGGACGGGTCGAAGGGGTCGCTCACCTGGCCAAGGGTTGCGCCGGTCAAGGAAGCATCCAGGGGCGCGGCACGGCCGCGCCCCTGGTGTTCCCGTAGGACGCCATCTTGCCCAGCAGCGGCGCCGCCAGGTTGAGAACCAGGGGCCGCTTCCGCAGCGGCCCCAGCTGCGCGAGAAGGTTCACGTTGTACCGGCCCTCCCGACACCGCACGCACTCGGGGTGGATGGCCAGCCGGCCGCGCTTCCGGCTGCTCTCAGTCATCGGCGTGCCCACCGGGATCGCGCGCTGCCCCCGCGGCCCGCGCCCGCGCGCGTTCTCGCGCTGCCGCGCCACGCAGCACGCCACCGAGATCACGGCAGCCAGCCGGTGGCAGGTGAACATCCGTTGGGGCAACACAGCCAGCAAGGCGTCCATGGCCATGCCCGCAGCCTAGCGCCACGGCTGGCCGTGCCGCCTGAATGTCCCCTGAGGTGTCCCCTGGCGATGCGGGTTGGCCACCGCCAGGGGGCCTAAGTACTGTCGGGGAGACAGGCATCATGGAAACATGGCGGATGAAGGGCTGAGCAAGGTTGAAGCGAGCACGAGCGCGGTGATCGCAGAAGAGCACGAGCGTCCTCTCCTGGCGCCTTGGTGCAGCTATGGCACGGTTGGGTCTGTCG
>DATJQT010000284.1:0-11216 GCA_035505475.1 Vulcanimicrobiaceae bacterium | reverse complement strand
GTCGAGGACGCGGAGCGGTGGAGCAAGGCGGGCGTGAAGATGCTCGTCTATTCCTCGGATGTCGAGATCCTGCATGCGGGATACGCCGCCGTCGCGCGCAAGCTGCATGGGTAAGCCGGCATGGAGAACACGTCAGGAGTGGACGCCGTCCACGCAGAAGGAGGGCAACGACCATGATCGTGGGCAGCGGCAAGTTCCGGTATGAGGTGGCGACGGGCTGGGAGCGGTTGCCGGCGGGCTGGCGGCACGGAGATGTGACGAACGTCGTCACGGATGCCCAGGACCGTGTCTATGTCTTCAACCGCTCCGACCACCCGGTGATCGTGTACGAGCGGGACGGGCGGTTCCTGGGATCCTGGGGGGAAGGGATCTTCGCGCGCCCCCATGGCATCTCGATCACCCGCGAGGGCCTACTCTATTGTACTGACGATCAGGACCACACGGTCCGCAAGTTCACATCCGATGGTAAGCTCCTTCAGACCTTGGGAACGCCCGGCCAACCCTCCGATACGGGCTATGCTGGTGGGGCACATCCGCACTCGCTGGCGACCATTCGACGCGGCGCCGGACCGTTCAACCGGCCGACCCGCGTGGCCCAAGCGCCCAACGGGGAACTGTACATCGCGGACGGGTACGGCAATGCGCGGGTGCACCGCTTCTCCGCGAACGGTGAGCTCCTCGATTCCTGGGGGGAGCCGGGCGATCAGCCCGGGCACTTTAACCTCCCGCACGCCGTGTGGGTGCAACCGGACGGCCGCGTGTTCGTGTGCGACCGGGAGAACGATCGTGTCCAGATCTTCGATCCTGCCGGCCGGTATCTGACCGCCTGGACCGACCTTGCCCGCCCCGCCGACCTGTACATCACGCCGGAGAATTACGTCGTCGTCGGCGAGCTGGCGCTCACCGCCGGGGAGTACACCATGGCCGGCAAGGGCATCACCCGCACCTGTCCGTCGCAAGTGAGCATCCGGGACCTCGAGGGTAACCTGCTCGCCCGCTGGGGTGCGGCGAACCCCTTCGCTCTGGATGGCTTCGGCTCGGCCCACGGGGTCTGGGTGGATGCCCACGGGGACATCTACGTGAGCGAGGTCGCCGAGACGGCCCTGGGGCGGACGGGGCGGTACCGGCCCGACTTCCCATCGCTCAAGAAGTTCGTACGCATCTGACGCGCACGCCGGAAGGGAGCAGCTATGAGGTATCGGGAGCATCGGGCAGAGCGGTCCGGGTTGTCACGCCGTCAATTCTTGCGCGCGGCGACCACCGCGGCAATCGGGCTTCCGGCTTTCCTCCGCAATGCCCGTGCAGGCGACTCCTTCAGTTGGCGTCGCTACGCCGGCCAGAGTCTGTTCGTTCAGCTGACGAAACATCCCTGGTCTAGCACCATCATCCGGTTGGTGCCGGAGTTCGAGAAGCAGACTGGCATCAAGGTCGAGGTCTCCGAGTTGCCCGAGCTTCAGGCCCGCCAGAAGCTGACCGTGGAATTCACGGCCGGAGCCGGTGGCATCGATGCCTGGCTCACTTTCTTGCCGGTGGAGAAGCGGCGATTCTGGAGGGCCGGCTGGTACGCCGACCTGGGAAAGTTTCTGGCGGACCCGACGATGACCGCCCCGGAGTACGACTGGAACGACATCGCCCCCGTGGCACGGGCCGCGGCTACCCAGCCCGACGAGACCATTGCGGCCCTGCCGATCTTCGTCGATTCCATGACGCTGTTCTACCGGAAGGACCTGTTCCAACAAAAAGGGCTCAAACCACCGCGCACGCTCGCCGACATCGAGGCGTCTGCCCAGCAGTTCCATGATCCGAAGAACCACCTCCACGGGTTCATCGGCCGGGGCCTGAAGAACGCGAATGCCCCGCCCTGGAACTGGGCCCTCTACAGTATGGGCGGGAACTTCCTGACCAAGGACCGGAAGGCCAACCTGCAGACCCCCGAAGCCATCAAGGCCATGGACTGGTACGCCGGCATGCTCCGGCGGTTCGCACCGCCCGGGGTCGTGAACTACAACTGGTATGAGTGCAGCTCGGCCTTCATGCAGGGCCAGGCCGCCATGTACCTGGACGCGATCGGCTTCGGCGCGCAGTTCGAAGATAAGGAGAAATCGCAGATCGCGGGAAAGGTGGGGTACATGGCTCCCCCGGCGGGGCCCGCGGGGCGGTTCTCGACGCTGAGCACGAACGCGGTGGGCGTGAGCGCTCTGAGCAAGCGACAGGGCCCGGCCTACTTCTTCATCCAGTGGGCCACGAGCAAGCCCGTTGCCGCCAAGGCGCTGGTCGACGGTACGCTGGGTCCGCGTGCGTCGATCTGGGACGCCCCCGAAGTCAAAGCCAAGGCAAGGATGCCCCCGGATTGGGCACAGGCCGCCCGCGATAGCCTGAAAGTCGGCGTGCCCAGTCAGCCGGAGATCGTCGGCGTCACGGAATACCGTGACCTCATTGGGGTGGCGATCCAGCGGGCGATCGAGGGCGCCCGGTCCGATCAGGTGCTGGCCCAAGCGCAGCGGGAGTTCCAAGAGGTGCTGGACCAGACAGAGAAATAGGACGTGTCCCCCTCGCCTGAACCGGGGCCGGCTCACACCGTGTACGACTGAGAGGAGAACCGCGATGCGGCAACAGGGCATAGCGAGGAGGCAATTCATCCGGCAGGCACTCATGGCTTCCGGCGCCATGGGCTTTTCAGGACTGGCGCCGCGCGTCGGGCGTGCCGCCCAGGCCGTACCCAAGCTGGGCGCTCAATTCATCGGCAAGCTGGAAGGGCCCGAGATCGTTGTGGACGTCGCGCGGTTCCCCAAGGCGTTCAAGGAGGCGCCGATGCTGGCGGAGTTGGTCCAGGCGGGCAAGCTGCCCCCGGTGGGACAGCGGCTGCCGCAGCCCACCGAGCTGATGGTCGTCAAGCCCTTGAAAGAGATCGGCCGGTACGGCGGCCGGTGGCGCCGGGGGTTCACCGGGCCCGCCGATAACGAGAACGGCAACCGGCTCGTCTCGACCGATAAGATCCTGATGTTTGACTACACGGGCAACCAGGTGGTCCCGTGCTTGGCCCGCGAGTGGCGCCTCAGCGCCGACGGCAAGGTGACCACGCTCCTGCTGCGCAAGGGCTTGCGCTGGTCGGACGGACAGCCGTTCACCGCCGACGATTTCCTGTTCTGGTACACGGACTTCTACCAGAGCCCGGACCTCGTCCCCACACCGATCCCGGAGCTGCAGATCAACGGCAAGGCGGGCCGCATGGTGAAGCAGGACGACCATACCGTCATCTTCGAATTTCCCGAGCCGTACTTCCTGTTCATCGACATCCTGGCCGGGGACACGCTCATCGGGGGCGGCCAGGCCACACAGATGGCCCGGTCCTCGTTCATGGGGGCCTATGCGCCGGCGCATTACCTGAAGCAGTTCCTGCCCAAATACTCCTCCGTTGAGGCCGTGCAAACGCACGCCAAGCGGGCCGGCTTCGACGGCTGGGTGAGCTATCTCCGGAACCGCACGAACTGGGCGCTCAATCCGGACCTGCCGGTTCTCGGGCCCTGGAAGACGGTGACGCCCATCAACACGCCCACCTGGACGCTGGAACGCAACCCGTTCTACTGGGCCGTCGACACCGCGGGCAACCAGCTCCCGTACATTGACCGCATCGTGATGACATTGGCCGAGAACCTCGAAGTGCTCAATCTGCGCGCGGTCGCCGGGGCGTTCGACTTCCAGGAGCGGCACACCAGCCTCAACAAGCTCCCGGTGTATCTGGAGAACCGGGCCAAGGGCGGTTATAGTGTTCACCTCGATACGCGCGCCAGCGGCTCGGACGCGCCGCTGCTCGTCAATACGGCCTTTGAAGCGGATCCAGAGGTCGCGCGTTGGCTCCGGAACCGCGATTTCCGGCGGGCGCTGTCCCTGGGCATCGACCGCGATCAGTTGAACGAGGCGCTCTGGTTGGGCCTCGGCGTCCCGGGCTCGGCCGCACCCGGGGAGGAGATCGAGTTCAACCCGGGCCCCGAGTACCGGCAACGCTGGGCGGTGCTGGATGTCGCCCAGGCCAATGCCCTCCTCGATCGGATCGGCCTGACCAAGCGCGACAGTGACGGGTACCGCCTCCGGACCGACGGCAAGGGGCGGCTGCGGATCGAGCTGATGACCGTCGGCGGTCAGCAATTCACCTACACCGAAGTGGCCGAGATGGTCGGACAGCACTGGCAGAAGATCGGGATTGTTGGCGATGTCAAAGAGACCGAGCGCGGCCTCGCGTTTACGAAGACCGCGAACGCCGAACACCACATCTTGCTGTGGTCGATCGGCGGATCCGAGAACATCTACCTCTGGCCGCGCCACGTGCTGCCGGTCGATCCCGCGGAATGCCACGTGGGGATGCCGTTCGCCCGCTGGTATGTGACCAACGGCCAGCAGGGGAGAAAGCCGGACAATCCCGAAATGGTTCGCGCCTTGGAGTTGTTCCGCGGGGCGGCGGGCAAGAAAGCGCCGGAGCGCGTCGCGATCGCCCGGGAGATCTGGAAGATCATTGTCGAGGAGTGCTGGATCATCGGGACGGTCGGTCAGTCCCCGGCGCTGAATGGCCTCCGGATCGTGAAGTTGAACATGGGGAACAACCCCGCGCGGCAATCCAATACCCAGCACGTGCGCACGCCCAACACCTCGCATCCGGCCACGTTCTTTTTCAAGGCGTAGCGACGGCGGTGCGGCGGGTTCGCATGGAGGGCGCAATCCTTTCTCCGGCTCGAGCTGGCGCGCGGCTCCATCGGTTTCGAGCGGCCGTGCGTGTGGCCAACGGCGGCACGTTTCTGTTCAACGCCTCGAACGCCCTGTTCTTGCTCTTCCCCGTGTACCTCCAGCAGATGAGGGCGTCCCCCACCCAGATCGGGCTGGTCGCGGGGCTCCTCCGGGCCGGGTCCCTGATCGCGCGACCGCTGGGCGGGCAACTCCTCGACCGGTTTGGCCGGCGCAAGATCTTGTGGGCAGGCGCCCTGTGCTTGCTCGTCGGCATTCTCTCGCTGTTCGTATTTCCTCGGATGGGATTGGCCTTCTTCGGCTTCCGCCTGCTCCAGGGCGCGGGGACGTCTCTGCTGGACTCCGGATTCGGGGCGGTGGTTGCCGATCTGAGCCCACCCGCAGCGCGGGCGCAGATGTTCGCGATCTACACCATCTGGATCAATGTGGCGAACGCGGTGATGCCCGCGATCGGGGAAGCGGTCGTGCGCCGGTTCGGGTTCGTTCCGCTGTTCGGGTGTGCCGCCGCTTTGGTCATCGGATGCGCATACCTGATCGGCCGGCTACCCGAGACGGCCCGCCGCCGCCCCGCCGGTCCGGTGGCGCTGTCCGGGATACTGGCCAGTACCGGGCCGCTCTTGCTCGGGGGCATGCTGGTGGGATGGACGTTTGGGACGCTGGCGACCTTTGTGCCCGTCACCCGGATCGCCGCCGGACCGGGGCGGGTCGGGCTGTTCTTCTTCGCCTACTCGGGGGGGCTCATCGCCATGCGGGCAGCCGCCAGTGCCGGCCTGACCCCGCCGGTCCACCCGAAGATCTTGCTGCCGGGCTATGGCGTGCTCGCCGTGGGCCTCGCGCTCTTGCCCCTCGGCACGTCGGGCCTCCGGTTGGTCCTGGTCGGCATCGGTTGCGGGGCCGCGCAGGGACTCATCATGCCCGTCATCTATGCCCTGCTCCTCGTCGGGCTGCCCCGGGACCGCCGCGGCTGGGGCGTTGCCTTAATGGCGGCTGCCTATGATCTGGGGGTGGTGGTGGCCAGCGTGGGGCTTGGGCTCGTCGCGGAGGGCGTCGGGATCCGCGGGATCTTTCTGGTCGCCGCAGTCGGTGTGATGCTCTTTGCTGGAATTGCACAGGCGTGGGCCCGGCGGTAGCCCCACCGCGATGACGACAGGAAGCAGTGGCTGGGGGCCGATCCGGGGATGGAAGAGTGCTGAGAGCTGAACGAGGCGAAAGTGAGTAGTGGACCGACGGCAGACTCAAATATTCCACCTACCACCATTTTTATCCACAAGGAGGCTGATATGACCGCGGCATTTTCCGGCATCATTCCACCCATGCTGACCCCCCTCACGCCGGACGAGCGGATTGACGGCCCCGCCGTGGAGCGGCTCGTCAATTTCCTCATTGGGCACGGCGTGCACGGCCTGTTCATCCTTGGCAGCATCGGCGAGGGGGCATTCTTGCGGGCCACCGCCAAGCGGGACCTCCTCGATGCGACCGTCGCAGCGGCAGCGGGCCGCGTGCCAATGCTCGTCGGCGTGCTGGAGTGCAGCACCGCGCGGGTCATCGAGGAGATGGGTCGGCTCACGCACCCCGGGGTGGCGGCCTACGTGGTGACCACCCCCTACTATTACGGCGGTTTCGGGCCGCAGGATCTGGCGACGCATTTCGAGTCCGTGGCGAAGGCGGCGGACAAGCCGGTCCTCGCCTACAACATCCCCCAGAATACCCACGTCAGCATGAAGGCGGACACCATGCGCGCCCTGGGCGAGGTCCCGAACATCGTGGGCATCAAGGACAGCGGGGGCGATTGGTTCGAAGATCAATTGCTGCTGCTGGGTCCGCGCACGCCCGGGTTCGCGATCTTCCAGGGGAATCAGGCGTATGCCGGTGTGAGCCTCCTCGCCGGGGCGGATGGCTTGGTCCCCGGGCACGCCAATGTCTGGCCCGACTTGCTGGTGGGCATGTATGACGCGGCCCGCCGTCAGGATGTGGCCGCTGTCTGGGCCGCCCAGGCGGGCCTCAACGCCTTGATGACCTTGCGGGCGCGGGCACCGATCCACACGTTCAAGGTCATGGCACGCGCCCTCGGCCTCATGGGCGACTCGGTCGCCGCGCCACTGCACCGCCTCAACGCCGAAGAGGCCGCGCAGTGCATCGCGGCGCATCGGGGCATCGGCCTGCCGTTGCCGTGAAGTGGGCAGTCGGGCTGGGCAGGACGTGCGCGCGTTGCCCAGATCGCCGATGATGGCTAATTCGGAAGGAGGTTCTGGATGAAGATCCGGGACGCGAAGACCTACGTGGTCGCGAACCCCCCACCCCATCATGGGGGTCCGTATTTTGTGTTCATCAAGCTGACGACCGATGAGAACGTCCACGGGTTTGGCGAGGTGTACGGGGCGCCGTTTGCCCCGGATCGGTTGCCGACCCTGATTGCCGATGTCATCGAGCGGCACGTCCTCGGGGCCAACCCGTTCCAGACCGAAGCGCTCTGGCGCATTATCTACTCCCGGGGTTACGCCCAGCACCCGGACCTGACGCTCGCCGCAATCCTGAGCGGTATCGAGATCGCCTGCTGGGACATCGTAGGCAAGGCCCTGAACCAGCCCATCTACAACTTGCTGGGCGGGCAAGTCCATGAAAAGCTCCGGTCGTACACCTACCTGTATGCGCCGAAGCCCGCCACGACCGACACGCTGGCCTCGACCAATGTGTTTGGCGATGCTGAACTCGCACCCCAGCGCGCGGCCGCCTATGTCAAGCAGGGTTTCACGGCGGTGAAGTTCGATCCCATCATGCCCATGTCCGCCTTCGACCCGCGGCAGCTCTCCCTGGCGGCTCTCGACAACGCCGAGCTGGTGGTCAAGAATGTGCGCGAAGCCGTAGGGAGTGCCTGCGATCTCTTAATTGGGACGCACGGCCAGATGACGGCGGCGGCGGCGATCCGCCTGGCGAAACGACTGGAACCCTACGATCCCCTCTGGCTCGAGGAGCCGGTTCCGCCCGAACACGCCGCGGAGATGGCGACGGTGGCCCGCGCGACCTCGATTCCGGTGGCGACGGGCGAGCGCCTGGCGACCAAGTACGACTTCGTCCCCGTGCTGCAGCACCAGGCGGCCGCCATCCTGCAACCGGCCCTGGCGCGGGTCGGCGGGATCATCGAGGCGAAGAAGATCGCCGGCATGGCCGAAGCGCACCACGTCCAGATCGCACCGCACCTGTACTGCGGCCCGATCGAGGCGGCCGCCAATATCCAGATCGCGACTTGCAGCCCCAACTTCCTCATCCAGGAGAGCATCGAGACGTTCGGGGGCTTCTACGCGGACCTGGTCACGCACCCGATCCAGTGGCAGGACGGGTACATCATTCCCCCGACGCGGCCGGGTCTGGGCATCGAGCTGAACGAGGCAGTCGCGGCCGCCCATCCGTATCAGGGGCCGGTGTTTCCGGAGATGGTCGAGCATCCTGTGTGGGCGTGATGAGCCCATGATGAGCGTAAGTGTTCGCGCGTGTGTCCAATGACAGAACCGCTCCCGGAGTGATCGCGAACCCTCTACAAGATAAGAACCGCCGAAAGCGGAAAGGATGTACCTGATGCGGACCCGCCAGCTTGGCTTCACGGATCTCCACTTCAGTGCCCTGGCCCTGGGCTCGTTTGCCCTCGGAGGCCCCGACTGGAAAGCCAGCTGGGGCCCGCAGAATGACGACGACTCCGTGGCCGCCATCGTTCGAGGGATAAACCTCGGCGTGAACTGGATCGACACTGCCCCCGTGTATGGGTATGGGCACGCCGAAGAAGTGGTCGGACGCGCGCTCAAACAGTGCCACCCGAAACCGTACGTTGCCACCAAGTGCGGCCGGCTCTGGGAGCAAAACGGCACCATCTATGGACGGCTGCGCAAAGCCAGCATCTATCAGGAAGCAGAAGCGAGTCTTCGGCGTCTCGGGGTGGAGGTGATCGACCTGTACCAGATGCACTGGCCGCAGCCCGACGAGGAAATCGAGGAGGGGTGGGGCGCCATGGCGGACCTCGTCATGGCGGGCAAGGTGCGCTTCCTCGGTGCGTCCAATTTCAGCGTCCCCCAGCTCCAGCGTGTCCAAAAGATCCACCCGGTCGCCTCGCTCCAACCGCCCTACAGCCTCCTGCGCCGGGACATCGAGGCAGACCTCCTCCCCTTCTGTGCCCGCGAGCGGATCGGGGTCGTCGCCTACAGCCCGTTGCAAAAAGGGCTGCTCACCGGGGCCTTCTCGGTGGCCCGCCGGGACAACTTGCCGCCGGACGACCACCGCCGCAATGATCCCATGTTCGCCGAGCCGCAGTTCGGCGCGACGCTGCGGTTCGTCCAGGGCTTGACCCAGCTCGCCAAGGGTCAGCGGATGTCAGTGGCCGAGCTTGCCCTGGCGTGGGTCCTCCGCCGGCCGGAACTGACCTCGGCCATCGTAGGCGCGCGCCGTCCCGCCCAGATCGCAGAGACCGTGGGGGCGGCAGAGAAGATCCTGTCGTCGGACACGATCCAAGCGGTCGAAACACTACTGCGGCAAAGGAGCCAGGCGTTTTCACCGCCGCACTGAGCTCGACGGGTCAGTGGAAGGGGGCGGCGGAACGGGCGTCGCGAGGCGCAACCATCCGTCCACAAAAGGAGGCGGCCATGAAAGTGATGCAGGCGAACAACCTCCAGGTACTTCCGGACCCACTCGGATTGTTCTTTGGCACGGTGGAGCGGCAGACCCTGCTGCCGCGCGGGGCGGCGGGGATGGTCGTTGCCATGGTCAAGTTCGCGCCGGGGGCCGGGAACCGGAAGCACACCCATACCGGCGAGCAAGTACTGGTGGTCACCGAGGGGAAGGGCGTGGTCGCAACGGAACAGGAAGAGCAGGTTGTGACTGCGGGGACCCTCATCTACATACCCGCGAATGAAATGCATTCGCATGGCGCGACGAAGGATTCCGTTTTTGCCCACTGGTCCATCCAGACCCCGGGGGAGACGCGGTTGAAACCATAGTCCTTGCTGCGTCCGGCCCATCTCGCGGACAGATCAGAAGAACGTGCGCTGTCGCGCAGGAGGAGAGTTGATGACTGAGCAGCCGTCCCCCGTGTGGTTCATCACGGGCTGTTCCACCGGCTTTGGCCGGGCCCTCGCCCAAGCCGTACTTGCCAAAGGTGGGCGTACCGTGGTGACGGCCCGCACCCCGGCCCAGGTCGCCGATCTCGCGGCTGGCCATGAGGGGGAGGCCCTGGTCCTGGCGCTGGACGTCACCCAGCCGGCCCAGATCACCGCCGCCGTCCATGCGGCCCTCGCCCGGTTTGGAGCGATTGACGTCCTGGTGAACAACGCGGGATACGGCTACATGGCGGCCGTGGAAGAGGGCGAGGACGCGGCCATCCGCACGATGTTCGATGCCAACGTCTTCGGCCTGGCCGCGTGCACCCGCGCCGCCCTGCCACACATGCGTGCCCGCCGGCGGGGCACGATCGTGAACCTCTCCTCCATGGGCGGGTTCATCGGCCAGCCAGGCTCCGGGTACTACGCGGCCACCAAGCACGCCGTCGAAGGCCTCTCGGATGCGCTGGCCAAAGAGGTGGGCCCACTCGGGATCCAGGTCTGCTGCGTCGAGCCCGGTCCGTTTCGCACGGATTTCGCGGGGCGCTCGCTGCAGCCGACGCTGAGCCGGTGCCCCGACTACGAGGCCACCGTGAACACCCGCCTGCGGAACCTCGCCGCCCAGAGCGGCACGCAGCCGGGCGACCCTGCGCGGGCGGCCGAGGCCATTATCGCCGCCGTGGAGTCCGGGCGCCCGCCGCGTCACCTGGTGCTCGGGGCGATCGCCTACGAGAACGTCCGCAAGAAGCTGACCGACACGGTGCAGGAGATCGAGGCCTGGAAACACACGGCACTGGGCGCCGATTATCCGGCTGGCAGGCACTGACCAATACTGCTGCGGCGCCGGAGAACCTGAGCACAAAGCCACTACCCACAGGAGGGCACGTCAATGCTGTACGAGCTTCGGACGTATTCGGCCATGCCGGGTCGGATGCCGGACCTGCACAAGCGGTTTGTTGAGATCACGCTCGGGTTCTTCGCCAAGCACCACATCCAGGTCGTTGGCTTCTGGACCAACGAGATCGGCGGGTCCAACGACCAGTTGCTTTACATCTTGGCCTACGAGAGCCTCGCGGACCGGGAGCAGAAGTGGAATGCATTTCTGGGAGACGCGGAGCGGGTGGCGAAATTCGCCGAGACGGAGAAGAACGGACCGCTGGTCCGCCGGCTCACCGCGCAAATTCTGAAGCCGACACCGTACTCTCCGATGCAGTGATCGGACTGGGTAAGGGGCACTGCCAATCGCATCCTGTCATCGGCCATATCGGAGGTGAGGAGACCATCCATGCAGCTCACTGAGATTCGGAAAGCCGCCGTCCTTGGCACAGGACAGATGGGGCCTGGCATTGCGTACACTTTGGCTTGCGCCGGCTGCACCGTGACGCTCTTCGGCCGGAC
>DATJQT010000283.1:0-1006 GCA_035505475.1 Vulcanimicrobiaceae bacterium | reverse complement strand
GGCTGATCTCTTCGATCTGCTCCCCGAGGAACGCTTCGTCGATTGCGGCGCGTTCGATGGCGACAGCATCCGTACGTTCCTGGAACGGTCGGGGGGCCGCTTCGGCCGCGTCTACGCCTGGGAAGCGGACCAGCAGAACCTCGTCGCTCTCCACCGCTACCTGGACACCCTGGAGCCGTCGACAAGAGATCGGATTACCGTCCTGCCGTACGCGGTCGCCAGCCGGGATGGTACGCTTCGATTCTCGGCTGCGGGCACAGTGGGCTCCCGTGTCGATGAAACCGGCCAGGAGGTCGAATGCCGCAGCCTGGACAGCGCTCTGGCCGGATCGAGCCCCAGCTTGGTGAAAATGGACATCGAAGGCGCCGAACCGGAAGCTCTCCAGGGCGCCCGCGCGATTATGGCGCAGTCACGGCCGGTGATGGCGGTGTGTACTTACCACAAGTGCGATCACCTGTGGCTGATTCCTCAGCTTCTGAGAGCCGGCAATCCTGAATATCGAATCTATCTTCGACGCTATGCGGAAGGCTGTTGGGAGACCGTGTATTATGCCATTCCTCCCGAAAGATCACATTGACACTCTCCCCTTTCGCCATCTGTAATTGACGTAGTGCCATGCATTTCACTGCCCCATCGTCCGCGTCCGCCAGCCGGCTGACGCGTCGCGCTCTCCTTTCCACGGCTGCCGGCCTGGTGGTCTCCGCGGAGACCGCCTGCACCTCCAAAGCCAACTCCCTGGTCAATTTCGGCGTGATCGGACTGGGCCGCCGCGGCAACTACGTCGGCGCCCACATGGCAAGAGATCCCCGTGCGCGCCTGGCCGCGATCTGCGATATCTACGACGACCGTATCGAGGACGGCCGCCGCGCGATCCCCGGCGCCGGCCAGGTCCCGGCCTACAAGGACCTCCACGAAATGCTGGCCCGCCCCGACCTCGATGCGGTGCTCATCGCCACGCCGGTCTTCCTGCACCCGGACCACTTCGAAGCCGCCGTGAAGGCGAAAA
>DATJQT010000282.1:0-2258 GCA_035505475.1 Vulcanimicrobiaceae bacterium | reverse complement strand
ATCAGCTGCGGTACTTGACGGAGTTGAATGCGATACGCGACTGTTTACTGGATCTGATCAGCACAACCAAGGACACCACGGGGCCTGACACGCGGGCCAGGATGATTCAGCTTCAGACCCGGCCGAGGGTGGAAGCCCTTGCCGCTCCGGATTTGTCCAGTCTGATTCTGGAGCCTGTGATGCTGATTGCCGGTCCGAACATCAAGGCCGTCGTTCTTGGGCAAAACGTCGCGGTGGTGGAAGCTCTCGACGCGGCCCAAAATCTCATTGAAGAGATTTCCTCCCGTGGATTGTACCAAAACGGCGGGTGGAGGGTGATCAGGCGCGGCGCGGTCACCTATCACGGCGACCGGGTCGTTTATGATTGCTTAGCCATAAAAGCTGCGGCCGGAACCTCCTAGTGTAGTGCGTCTGAAATAGATTTACTTATATCCATGTTCCAGCTATGCTGGGCGCATGAGCAGACATGCGCCCCCCATTGTGCTCTCCCCGGAAGAGGTGGCCACCTTGGCCACCTGGGCCCGGAGCCGCACCCGTCCGGCGCGCGTGGTCGAACGGGCGCGCATTGTCCAGTTGGCGGCCCACGGCGTCCCGAGCCAAGCCATCGCGCAGCGCCTGGGGGTCTCGCGGCCGACAGTCCAGTTGTGGCGCGAACGGTTCCTGGCGTTGCGCGTGGCTGGCCTGGAGAAGGACGCCCCGCGGCCGGGCCGGCTGCCGCGGATTTCGGAGGCCAAGATTCGCGCGGTGGTAGAGGCGACCCTGCACACGACCCCGCCAGCCGCCACCCACTGGAGTACCCGCACCATGGCGGCGGCCCAGGGTGTCAGTGAGGCGACCGTGCGGCGCATCTGGCGGCAGCACCGCCTGAAGCCGCACCTGACGAAGACGTTCAAGCTGAGCCGGGATAAACAGTTCGTGGAGAAGCTGGGCGACGTCGTGGGCCTGTACCTGAACCCGCCCGACAAGGCACTCGTGCTGTGTGTCGACGAGAAGTCTCAGATCCAGGCGCTGGATCGCACCCAGCCGGGCCTGCCCCTGAAGCGCGGGCGGTGCGGCACCCTGACTCACGACTACAAACGGCACGGAACGACGACCCTCTTTGCGGCCCTGAGTCTCCTGGACGGGACCGTGATCGGCGACTGCATGCCGCGGCATCGCCACCAGGAGTTCATCCGGTTTCTGAAACAGATCGACCAGACCACTCCGGCGGCGCTGGATCTGCACCTGATCGTGGACAACTACGGGACCCACAAACACCCTCGGGTGCAGGCATGGCTGCAGCGACACCCACGCTTCCATCTCCACTTCACGCCCACGTCGAGTTCGTGGCTGAACCTGGTGGAGCGCTGGTTCCGCGACCTGACGACCAAGCGCCTGCGCCGCGGCTCTTTCGCCAGCGTCCCGGACCTTATCGTGGCAATTCGGGCGTATCTCGATACGCACAACCAGAACCCCCAGGTCTTCGTGTGGCGTGCCCCCGTGGAGCGCATCCTCACGAAGATCGCCAAATGTCAAGAAGCGTTGGACGCACTACACTAGGACGCGTGCGAGAACCTCTGCTAACCGCCGAGAGGTGCGCGATTCACCCGGTCGCGTTCGCACGGGAAGTGGAGCGGTGACGAGAAGCTCGGGGCGGGAGGCTACCGCTGACCGGCCACAGTGTCAAGGGCCGGCCGCCTCACAAGATTCATCCTTGACAGCACGGTCAGGCGAGGAATAGCATCTTGTTAGGCTATTCTCTCATCTCACACGTCCGGCCCTGCGCGAAGCGAGAGCAACCATGAATGGGCCCTGGACAACCTCCAACGCCCCCGTCGGCCACCTCAACTCCTGCGGCGTCCCTAATACAAACTCTAAAGGAGGGAGTTCCATGCGAATGCGCGTCTTGGCCGTCGCAATGTGTGCCGCCGCTTTGTTCATCGCAGGCGAAGCGCGTGCGCAAGCGCCGCAGCCGAACCCGCTGGATGCCGTGCCGGACGTCATGCCGTTCGACATCCCCTATGGCCCGCCGATCGCGCTTGAGCGCGCCAAAGCGGTCATCGCCGCGGCCGAGGCCGAAGCCCAGAAGCACAATTGGAAATTGAACATCGCCGTCGTCGATTCGGGCGGCAATTTGGTCGCCTTCGAGCGGATGGACGGCGCGCTGCTGGCCTCGGTCGCGGTCTCACAGCACAAGGCGCGCACGGCGGTGATCTACCGCCGCGAAACCAAGGTGTGGGAGAACGCGATCCAACTGAGTAATTTTCACTATGTCATGA
>DATJQT010000281.1:0-16796 GCA_035505475.1 Vulcanimicrobiaceae bacterium | reverse complement strand
CGATCTTGTCCACCAGATTGCCGGTCGGGAGCAGCTTCCCGGTGCTCGCCCCTCCTGCATTGACAAAATTCAGCACAATTTTCGCCCCGCGACCCGGCACGCCGTCAATCGCCCAATCGCCCTCGATGGCCGCCTTGCCGTCCTTCACGGGAACCGCCGCCTCGATCAGCGTCCGCGTATTCGTGTTAAAGATGCGGACCGTGGTGATTGGCTCGGTGACAGGCACCAACCCCTCATCAACCGTAAAAGGGCCCACGCCCTGGGAAATATTGCCACAATTCCCCTTGTAATCCACCAGGGCCTTCTCGATTCCGACGTATCCAAACGTGTAATCCACATCGGCATCCGGCCGAGTGGACCGCGCAATGATGGCGACCTTGCTGGTGAGCGGATCCGCCCCGCCCAGTCCGTCAATTTGCCGCGCGTCGGGACTCCCGAAGATAGCCAGGATGACTTGGTCCCGCAGCACGGGGTCGTGCGGGAGATCGCTGGCGAGCAGGTACACGCCCTTGCTGGTCCCGCCCCGGATGATCGCCGCGCGGATCCGTTCGCACTCGTGGCGCATCTCGTGTCCCTCTTCGACCGCTGGCCGCTGTTATGCCGGCACGCTCAAAACAGCCCCAGCAGCTTCCACCAAAACGCACCGATGCCCATCCAGATCACGATGTACACGAGGGAGATCAGGAAACCAATCGTCCACCACCGCTTCAGGTCCACGTAGCCGGCCCCGAAATAGACCGGCGACGGCCCGCCTCCGTAATGCGTCAAGCACACGCACAGGTTCGAGAAGAAGGCGAAGATCAGTGCTGCAAAGTACGGGGGTGCGCCGGCCGCGATGGCGACCGTCAGGAACGGCACAAAGAACGCCGTGACATGGGCAGTTAGGCTCGCGAAAAAGTAATGGGAGTACATGTACACCAGCGCGAGCACCGCCAATGCCGGGAGCCAGGGCAGACCCTTGAGATGACCCCCGACGTATCCGGAAAACCACTTCAGCAGACCGAGCTTCGCCAGCATGGTGGCCATGCCGACCAAGCCACCGAACCAGATCAGCGCGTCCCAGCCGGTGCGCTCCATCAAGACGTCTTCCCAGGTGATCGCGCCCAGGATCAGCATCAGGCCGAGACCAAGGAATGCCACCACGGTCGCCTCGATATGCGTCCATGAGCCGGTCAGCCAGAGCACCAGGGCCAGGATGAAGGCACCGAGCACAACTCCTTCGTCGCGGCGCATCGGGCCCATTTTCGCCAGCTCGGCCCGGGCCAATTCGGGTGCCTCCGGCGTCCGGCGAATTTCGGGCCGGGTGAGCATCAGTATCAGCGCGGGAACGAGCAAAAACGAAATCAAGCCGGGAACGAGCGCGGCGAGCGCCCAGCCGCCCCACGTGATCTCGATGTTGATCGTCTTCTTGGTCAGCTCGGCGATCAAGGGGTTAGCCGCCATCGAGGTGAGGAACATCCCGCAGGTCACGCCATGCACATGATAGGTACTGAGCATCAGGAAATTGCCAATGCGCCCGGCGGTCGGTCCGGGCTCCGATTCATAGGCCGAAGCGAGATTCTTGACCACGGGGAAAAGCACGCCGCCGGTCCGCGCGGCCCCGGACGGAATCCCGGGCGCCAGCACGAGATCGCTGATTGCCAACGCATACCCAAGACCGAGGGTCCGATGTCCGAAGGCGCGGATGAACATGTAAGCGATGCGCCGACCGAGTCCGGTCTTGCCGAACGCCCGCGCAAACAAGAATGCGACCACGATCAGCCAGACCGTGGGGTTCATGAACCCATTCAGGGCGTCGGGTACGGAGAGCGTGCCGGTGAGCGCCGTGGCCGTGATACCCAAGAGGACCACCGCGCCCATCGGCAAGGGCTGCAAGATGAGGCCGACGATGGTGGCCAGGAAGATGGCAAACAGATGCCAGGCCTTCTCGGCGACACCCGTAGGCATGGGGAGCATCCAGGTGATCACGGCGACCAGCAGGGTCACCACGCCTCGGACCACGCGTTCGCGGGGAGAGCGCTCACTGCTCATAGGAGATCCTCCCTGATAAATGCGTCCGCGTTCCTGGATTATTCACCCGCGCAGCGCGGGCGAGGGAAAATGCTCTTTCGCGGGAAATTGACCGGACAGAAAGGCACCCTGCGAGTCCTATCCGGTCGAAGGGCGGGGGAGACGTCATGCGGTAGACCATGGCTCCATCCAATCGGGTGGAGAATCGGGCAAACCCTACTCTTTCCCCGGCTAGAAAGCAAGTAGGGGGAAGACCGGCCAATCAAAACCTGTTGACGCAGATCCCGAAATGCTGAATAAAGCGCCAGACCAAGAACAGATGGAAAAGGAGCCTCCATGCCGAATATGACTGCAGTACAGTTGTCCCGGATCTGCCGGGAAGTCCTCATCAAGTTGGGAGCCAGCGAAGACGAGGCACAGACGGTGGCTGCCCATCAAATCGGCGCCAATCTGGCCGGTCACGATTCGCACGGCATCATCCTGCTGGCCACCTATGCCGACCGCATCCGCAAGGGCCACATCGCGCCGGGCG
This sequence comes from Vulcanimicrobiaceae bacterium, assembly GCA_035505475.1. Lineage (GTDB taxonomy): Bacteria > Methylomirabilota > Methylomirabilia > Methylomirabilales > 2-02-FULL-66-22 > 2-02-FULL-66-22. The sequence continues at coordinate 14,254 of DATJQT010000281.1, read as the reverse complement.
CCCCGTTCGAAGTCACGCACGAGACGCCCACGACCGCGCGGATTAACGGTCATTGGGGATTCGGGCAGGTCGTGCAGACTCGGGCCACCCGATTGGCGATCGAGAAGGCAAAACAGACCATGATCGCGGCGGTGACCGTCGCATATCAAAGCCACGTGGGGCGACTTGGCGATTATCCACTGATGGCGGCAGCGGAAGGATTGATCGGGATGCTGTTTTGCGACTCGGGCCGTGGCCCGAAAATCGTGGTGCCCTTTGGCGGCCGCGACGCCCGCCTCGGCACCAACCCGGTCTCCATCGCGCTGCCGAGCACACTGGAAGCGCCCTTCTTTCTCGACATGGCGACGAGTCAGGCCGCCGGGGGAAAGATCCTCGTCGCACGCAATCGGCGGGAACCCGTGCCGGCCGGCTGGCTGGTCGATAAAGAGGGGAATCCGACCACCGATCCCAATGACTACTACGCCGGCGGGGCGCTCTTGCCACTCGGCGGGCTGGACGGCGGCCACAAGGGCTATGGCCTCGGGGCGATTGTCGAGAGTTTTGCCGGCCTGCTCACCGGGCTCGGGTGGGGCATCGATCCGAAGGGCAAGCATAACGACGGATCGTTATTCATCGCGATCAACGTGGCGGCCTTCCGCCCGATCGAAGAATTCAAGGCGGAAGTGACCGCGTTCGCGGAATTCCTGAAGAGCAGCCGCCCGGCGGCCGGGCGTACGGAAGTCCTCTATCCCGGCGAGATCGAGTGGCGCACAACGCAGGAGCGGCTACGGACGGGCATTCCCGTAGAGGACGCGACCTGGGCGGAACTTCAGAACCTGGCGGCGTCCGTGGATGTATCGCTGGAGTAATCGAGCTCTGAGAGGCCAGGGTCTCAGACGGTCACCTCCGCCCACATCTTCCGAAGGAATGCCGCGTCGGCCTGCGCCCATTCCTCCAGCTTCGGGGGCATCGCGTCCGCGTACCCCACTTGGCGAATGATGGATTCGTCGAATTCGTACTCGGTGTGGACCGAGAACGCTCCGTCAAAACCCAGCGCCTTGAGGGCGCCGAGGGCTCGCCGCCAATTGACCGCTCCCCTCCCGAGATGGACGAACCGCGGCACGAACGGCGGCTCGCTGCCGGCAGGCTGGGGAGCGTGATATGCATCTTTCACCGCGACGATGGATAGGTACTCCCGAATCATCGCGAGTCCCATCGGATAGTCCTCGCCATCCAAGACCATGTGGCCGAGATCGGGATACGCAGCGATCCAGCGCGGGTCCTGCCCTTTCAGCAGGTGCATCAGTCCGGCGCAGTTCGAACCAAGCACCGGCCCGCTGTGCACCTGATACACGGTCTGGACCCCATACTGCTGCCCCAGGCGTGCGAAGCCCTCGAGAGCCCGCCGTCCCCCATCCACCAGCGCCCAGTAATCGTCGCCCGGTTTGAACGGAAAAAAGCCGATCTTCAGGCGGGGCACACCGGCCTCTGCGCACCCCTTGTACAGAGAGTTGACCTGTGGGGCATCCGGGCTGATCAGCGCGACCGGCGCAGTGGCCAAGGGACACACCAATCCGCTGCGCTTCCACGCGGCAACGGCTGCGGGCAAGGCTGTCGCCGCGTTCCCGGGGTTGACCGGGTGGCCCGGGCGCACGCAGACGTCAATCCCGTCAAATCCCAAGGCCTCGGCCTTGGCGCCAAGCCGATCGATATCGAGACTGCCGAAGAACTTGGAATTCAGAACCACTTGCATACGATGCCTCCTTCGCAGAGAGGTCTATGCGACGGAGCAATATCACGCAGCAGCAACAGATACAAGCAGGCGGCCGGAGTCGTGCGACACCGGTTGGGCGGGTTTCGGGCAGTACGCTAGAGTGGAGCGGCACTTATTCTTACGGAACTCGGATGCCGCAGCGGGCCCATTGGCAGGAAGCCATGATGACCAGCGCACGAGCCAGAACACAGTCGACCGTTGCGCTCGTCGCCCATGCGCTGCGCCACGGCCCGCGGCCGCCGCGATTACCGCGAACAGCTTCGTTGCAGCATCTGTTCAGTTTCGCGGAATCGACGACCCGCACACGTGCGCAAAATCCAGCTTGGCGAATTCGGCCGCCGGAATCGAGGGACCTGGCCGCGAACAGTGCCGATTGAAGATTTCCCGGAGTTCGCCGGCAAGCCGCTCTGCGCTCTTGCCCTCGATCATGCGCCGCTCCACCATCGCCACGAGTTTCCCATTCTTGAAAAGCATCATGGACGGCGAAGACGGCGGATAGCCCACGTGCAGCGCGCGGACGCGATCCACCGCATCATGCTCCATCCCCGCGAAAACCGTTGCAAGGCGGTCAGGGATGAGCGTGTGCTGCAGCGCGAGCGCCGCTCCCGGCCGCGCGCTCCCGGCCGCACAGCCGCAGACCGAGTTGACCACGACAAATAGTATTCCCGGGGTTTCGGCGAAGACTCTGTCCACGTCCTGCGCCGTCCTGAGGTCCTCGAATCCGACAGCGACCAGCTCGTCCCGCATCGGCTGCACGGCTTCGCTATCGTATACGGGCGCTCGATCGATGTGCTGTCCTCGCATAGCAACCTCCCTCTCCGAACGTGCACGCTGCACGATTGAAAACAAATTGGCTCCTGCTGCCGGAATAGTGTAGGCCGCTAAGGCCGATGAGCGAAGTCCTGAATCGAAGAAAGCTTTGAGTGCGACGCTGCGAAACCGGCCGCACATCTTGTCGAAAAACACCCCAAGCTCACGACTCCCGCTTCACGGTTGACACTGTTCTGAGGGCTATGCCATGCTCCCACCGTTCAGTTCCTGCTATCTCCCGTTCGTTGACGTGAGTTGCCAGCCTTGAGGAGGTGGCATCATGCCCGCACCCCGCCGATTTCGTATCTGCTGTCTCGTCGTAGCGGCACTGGCTGTCCTGTTCGTGCCGGGCGGCTTCACACCGCTGCACGCCCAAACCCCGACGGTCGTCCACTACTGGTTATGGCTCGATGACCCGACCGCGCCCATGTTCGATTCATTGGTCAAGGAGTTCAACGCCTCGCATCCGGGCATCAAGGTCGAATATCAGCTCGTGCCGCTGAGCGAGTACCATGACAAGGTCGTGACGGCGCTGGCCGCCGGGTCCGGACCCGATGCGGGCCGCTTCAAGGATTGGTGGCTCGGCGAATTCGTGAAGCTGAACGCCCTCGAGCCACTGACCCCCCTGATCGGCAAATGGCCGGGACGCGCCGAGATCATCGAGAATCTCTGGGAGACGGGCAAGATCATGAGCAGCGGTCCGGTGTTCATGCTGCCCCACCAGTTCATCACCTTCTATCTGTATTACCGCAAGGACTGGTTCGCGGCGGCGGGTCTCAAGCCGCCGACGACCTTTGATGATTTCCTCGTTGCCGCCAAAAAACTCACCGATCCGACCAAGAACCAGTACGGTTTTGGCCTGCGAGGCGGGGCCGGCGGGCAGGATCAATGGCTGGCATTCTTTTCCGCGGCCGGCGGCCGGCTCGTGGACGGCCAGGGGAAGGTGATCCTCAACAACGAGCAGGGTGTGAAAGCGAACCAGTGGTACATCGATCTGTTCCGGACCCTCAAGGTGGCACCGCCCAGCGCGCCGACCGATGCCTACGCGCAGTGCCTGGGCGCGTTCCAGGCCGGGACCACGGCGATGTTTGCCCACCACGTGGGCAGCTCGGTCATGGTGACGCAAAAGCCTGGCGCAGACAGTGTGGGCGTCGTCCCGATCCCGGCAGCAGACCCCAAGAAGCCGGCGACGATGGTCACCATGGCCGGCAACGTGGTATTTGCGGGGAGCAAGCAGAAAGAGGCGGCGTTCACGTTCATTTCCTGGCTGAGCGAGGCGAATGCCACCGACAAGTGGAGCAGCTCGCGCGAGGGTCAGTTGCCGTCGGTGAAATCCGTGTCGAAGTTACCGCGCTACACGAACAATCCGTTCTTCAAGGTCTCGCTCGACAGCGCGAATTTTGCCATCGCCTGGCCGCCGCTCCCCGGCGTCGGCTATGTGTCGGCCCAGGGCTGGCAGGCCAACATGCAGCGGGCCCTCGTGGGGCAGATCAGCAGCAAGGACATGCTGGATGAGATCGCCCGGGCGCTTCAGCGCTGAAGCGAAAGGTCGGCATGGGAGGGGCGGGACCTGGGTCCTGCCCCTCTTTTTGCTCTCGCCCGCCCTCGCCCTGCTCCTCGGGGTCGTCGCCTACCCGATCTGTCGAGCCGTGTGGCTCAGCTTTCACCATTTCGAGATCCTGCGGCCCGACCTGTCGCAATTCGTCGGCCTCGATCATTACCGCGATCTCCTCACCGACCCGGTACTGCGCATTGCGCTCGCCAATTCCGGCCTGTGGGTCGCCGGCGTCGTCTGTTTCCAGTTCCTGGGCGGTCTCATCGGCGCCCTGATCCTGAACCAGCGCTTTCCCGGCCGCGCCGCGATTCGGGGACTGGCCCTGATCCCGTGGGCCACCCCCAGCGTACTGGTTGCCCTGATGTGGACCTGGATGCTGGACGGTAATTACGGGCTGGTCAACGACCTGCTGGTCAAGGCCAAGATCCTGTCGCGGTTTCAACCCTGGCTTGCGCAGCCGTGGTCCGCGCTTCCCGGGGTGATACTGGCCGATGTCTGGCAGGGCGTGCCGTTCTTTGCCGTCATGCTCTTGGCGGCGCTGCAGGCGATCCCCGAAGACCTCTTCGAGGCGGCGCGCATTGACGGCGCCTCGCCCGGGCGCGTGCTGCGCCACGTCACCCTGCCGCTCCTTCTGCCGACGATCCTGCTCACCGTCATGCTGCGAGTGATCTGGACGGCCAATTACATGGATCTGATCATGATCATGACCGGCGGCGGTCCGGGCTACAGCAGCTTGACCGTGCCCCTGTACGCCTACTACACCGCCTACAAACGGCTGGATTTCGGTTCCGGTGCGACGATCGCCATCGTGCAGGTGCTCGTGCTGGCCGCGGTCATGGTGTTCTACCTGCGGCAATTGCGGAAAAACGAGGTGATGGTCCAGTGAACAGGCCCAGCATGCGCCGTCTGGTCGCCGCCGGCAAGCTGTGGATCCCGCTCGGCGCCTGGCTCTCGTTCGTCCTGGCGCCGTACGGGTGGATGTTCATCACTTCGATCAAGCCACCGACGGAGCTATACACCAAGACCGTGCAATACTGGCCCCACCATCCCGCCTTCGAAGGCTACCGGTTGCTGATGCAGACGACGCCGTTCTTGGGGTACATGCGGAACAGCGGCGTCGTCGCGCTCTCGACCTGTGCCGTCGCCCTCTGTGCGGCGACTGCGGCGGCGTACTGTTTTTCCCGGATCCCGTTCAAGGGAAAGGGCATCCTGCTGTTCGGGTTCCTGCTCACACAACTCTTTCCCTCCGTGCTCCTCGTCTTGCCGCTGTTCTTGATCATGCGCTCGCTGGGTATCCTGAACACGCCGCCCGCCTTGATCCTGGCCCACAGCACCTTTGCCGTGCCGTTTTCGACCTGGCTGTTAACGGGATTCTTCAACGCCATTCCACGCGAGCTGGACGAGGCGGCGACCATTGACGGCTGTACGCGGCTGCAGGCGTTCCGGTATGTCCTGCTCCCGCTTTCTGCACCGGGCGTGGCCGCCGCGGTCACGTACATCTTCATTTACTCCTGGAACGAATTCCTGTATGCCCTGACCTTCACCGCCGATCTGCGGGCGCGCACGCTGCCGGTCGGTTTGCAGACATTCATGGGCGAGTACATCATCCGCTGGGATCTCTTGACAGCGGGCGGCGTGATCACGGCCCTTCCCATCGTCATCTTCTTCATGCTGGTGCAGCGCCATCTCATTGCGGGGTTGACTGCGGGGGCGGTGAAGGGGTAATGGTGTCGAGCACCGAGACGTTCACGAACACGACCACGGTCGTTGGCTCACCGAGGAGGCATGCATGCGTGTGACCGGGATCGAGACCCGCGTGTACCGGATTCCGCCCACGATAAAGATCGAGGATTCGATTCAGCGCGTCTCGCACTGGGAATTCGTCATCAGCACCGTGACGACCGATAGCGGGCGCAGCGGGACCGGGTTCTGTTACACGAACAGCTTCGGCGGAACGGCAATCCGGGAGCTGGTCGAGACGTATGTGACCCCGCTGGTCATCGGGCAAGACCCGCAGGATGTGGAGCGGATCTGGCATCGGTGCTGGTGGGAGCTACATCCGCTGGGCTCCGGCGGGATGACGCGCTTCGCTATTGCGGCCATCGATATCGCGCTCTGGGACGTGCTGGCTCAGCACGCCGGCCTCCCCTTGTACCGGCTGCTGGGCGGTGCCAGGGAGTGCATCCCCGCGTACGGCAGCGGCATCAACATGCACCTGGACGGCGAGCTGCTGCTCGATCAGATGCGCGGTTTCCTCGCGCAGGGCTACCGCGCCGTCAAGATGAAGGTCGGGCGCAAGAACCCCGAGGAGGATGTCGAGCGCGTCGGCGCCGTGCGCCGGCTGATCGGCTCCAACATCCAGCTCATGCTGGATGCGAACCAGGTCTGGACCGCCGGGGAGGCGATCCAGCGGATTCGCATGCTGCAGCCGTTCGACCCGTACTGGATGGAAGAGCCGATCCTGGCCGACGATCGCGCGGGCCACGTGCAGATCCGGCAAGCCACCGGTGTCCCGGTCGCCGTCGGCGAAACGCTCTATACCCGGTACGAGTTCGCCGATTATCTCCGGGCCGGCGCCGTGGACATTGTGCAGGCGGATGTCTGCCGGGTGGGTGGCTTTACCGAATGGCTGAAAATCGCACACCTGGCCGCCAGCTTCAACGTCCCGGTTGCACCGCACTTCGTGATGGAGCTGTCGGCCCATGCCCTCTGCGCCGTCCCGAATGGGCTGATCCTGGAAGATTTGCAGGGCGGGTCGCTCACCGACCTCGGGGTTCTCGTGGAACCGATCCGGGTCCTGCAAGGCGAAATGCGGCCCCCGCAGCGGCCGGGGCACGGCATCGTATTTGATGCAGCAAAATTGCGGCCCTTCGAGGTCACCGGAAAGCTCACCGGCGTGCAGCCGGCGCGCACATAGGCCACGCGTGTCTGTCTCGACTCAGTGTTTTTCGAACCCGTTGGTCCCAGGAGGTTGCGCATGAAAGTCGCGAACGCGATTGCGGAAATCTTGAAGCGTGAAGGCGTGAACTGCCTGATCGGCTACCCGGTGAACCCGGTGATCGAAGCGGCGGCGGCGGCCGACGTTCGCACGCTCATCGTGCGGCAAGAACGGGTCGGGCTGCACATGGCGGATGCGGTGAGCCGGTTGTCCTCGGGCCAGCGCATCGGGGTCTTTGCCTTGCAGCATGGCCCCGGCGCCGAGAATGCGTTCGGCGGCATCGCGCAGGCCTATGGGGAATCCGTGCCGATGCTGGTGCTCGCAGCCGGCTACCCGCGGCGGCTAAATAACTATCCCCCGTTCTTCAACGCCTTTCTGAACTACCAGCACATCACCAAGTGGATCGAACAACTGAACTGTGCCGATGCCGTCTGCGACGTGATGCGGCGAGCGTTCACGCAGGTGCGGAATGGCCGCCCCAGGCCTGCCGTCGTAGAGATCCCGGTGGATGTCTTTCCGGAAGAGGTGCCTGAGCCGCTGGCGTACGAACCCACGTTCTCGACCCGATCCGGCCCGGACCCACAGGCGGTCACCAAAGCGGCAGAAGCCCTGGTCGCGGCGGCGCGGCCGGTGATCTATGCCGGCCAGGGCGTGCATTACGCGCAGGCGTGGGGCGCCCTGCGCGAGCTGGCCGAGCTCCTGGAAGCGCCGGTGGTCACTAGCCTGCAGGGAAAGAGCGCCTTCGACGAAACGCACCCGCTCTCGGTGGGCTCCGGCGGGCGGTCCATTCCGAAGACCGTGTTTCACTTCCTGCAACATGCGGACGTGATCTTCGGTATCGGCTGTAGCTTCACGACCAGCAACTTCGCCGTGCCCATCCCCAAGGGCAAGCGGGTCATCCATGCGACCCTGGACCCGGCCGATCTCAACAAGCATGTGATTGCGCAGCACGCCCTCATCGGGGATGCGGGCCTGACGCTTGGTGCCCTCCTCGCCGAGGTTCGGGACCGGCTTCAAGGCAAACCGCGCGGACGGCAAGTCGCCGTCACGGAGGAAATCCGACAGGTCGAGCTGGCATGGCTCAACGAGTGGATGCCCAAGCTGACCAGCGGCGACGTTCCGCTCTCCCCCTATCGCGTGATCTGGGACCTCCTGCATACGGTGAAAGTCGCCGACACGATCATCACCCACGATGCCGGCAGCCCGCGCGATCAACTCTCGCCGTTTTGGAAGAGCGTGGCACCGCAGACCTATCTTGGGTGGGGAAAGACGACGCAGCTGGGCTACGGGCTGGGTCTCGCACTCGGCGCGAAGCTCGCAAGGCCGGATAAGCTGTGCATCAACGTGTGGGGCGATGCGGCGATCGGAATGACTGGCATGGATTTCGAGACGGCCGTGCGCGAACGCCTCCCGATCCTCTCCATCCTGCTCAACAATTTTTCGATGGCGATGGAGCTGCCGGTCATGCGGGTCGCGACCGAGAAGTATCGGAGCACCGATATTTCCGGCAACTATTCCGAGATGGCGAAGGCCTTTGGCGGCTACGGCGAGCGCATCACCGAGCCCGGCGAAATCGTCCCCGCGATTCGGCGCGGCATCCGGAAGACGGAGGAGGGGACACCGGTCCTGTTGGAATTTATCACCCAAAAGGAACTGGCCTGTTCGCAATACAAATAGCCTCAATCCGAAATTCTTGAACCGCCAAGGCGCCAAGGGCGCCACGGGTGTCAGGTTCAGAACGGCATGATAGATACGAACGCCAAGGGCTCGAGCCGTGGCTTCCAAAGTCGGCTCTAGCCTATACATCTGGCGTCTTTGGCGGCCCCGCGGCGGCGTCTTGGCGGTAGATTGCTTTCGGATCAGGGATAGTTTGCCGAATCAGGGCTGGCTGAAACCGAGAGGTGAAACAGGGATGGGTTATTTGCGATCCGGATCTAGCCAGACGGTCTGCGCGTCCTGGACGTTGCCCACACCGATGTAGCAGAATATCAGCGAAGCCTCTTCCGTCGCGGACGCATTTGAAATGACGTGAATCGCCCCGCGCGGGATGTACACGAAGTCGCCGCCTTGCAGGATTACCTCGCTCGCCGCGCTGCCGTCCTGCCGCGCGTACGCCAAACGAACCTGGCCATAGAGGATGTACCAGCAGACATCGATACCGGCGTGGTAGTGCCGCGGATTGGGGCCGGCGCCGGGGACCAGGATCGTGCGCCCCATCGTGGCCCGCGCCCCCGGCACGGTCTGGTCGTTGAGGCCGAATCCGACCCGCAGCGGGGGCTCGTAGGTCACATCGGGTGTAATTTCGCCTGGCCTGACGATGATTGGCACCTGCGGGTCGCCGCGCATCGGGAGCCTCCGCTTCTCGTCCAGAATGATGGCCGAATCTAGGACTTCTTCACCCGTGGGCGGGCCGCTCTCTCCGTCTTTTTCTTCACACCGGAGCCTGGAGCCACCGTCTTCTTACGCGCTGTCGGGCGGGCCGCGGCGCGCTTCCGCGCCGGCTTTTGCGCCGGGGGAGCCGGCACGACTTCCTCCGGGCTAGTTTCCAGTAACGGCAGATTGGGCTGGACATCAGGTGGCGCGTTTGCCGCGCTCGCCTCCCCTCCTTCCTCTCCCACCGGCTCCGCGGCTAGAGCGGGCTGCGCATCGGCCGTGGTAGCGTCCTCCGATTTGACGGCGACAGCATCGTGCGCTTCGCTCGGCGAGGGCGCCTCATCGGGAACTGCCGCTTCGACGGAGGTCGAAACCTGCGAGTGCGTCAAGGCCTCGAACTGCGGGCCGGAATAAATCCGCACGGCGCCCATCCGGTCCCGTTCTAGCCGGAGCAAGCCTTCGCGCTGGGCAAACCGGAGCATGTCCATCGGGCTGGCAAATCCATACTGCCGCTCGTCGAATCCATCCGCGTAGGTTTTCAGGAAGAGCTTCCATTGGCGGATATAGAGCGGGAAGCGCAGGCGCGCGGCCTCCCCCGTGCACGCCGCGATGATGCGCTGGTACCCTTCTGCCGGTCCGTGGCGGGCGTCTCCGGCCTCCGCCGGGACGGGCGCAGACATGTCAACGTGTTTGCCCTGCTCGCCCGCTGCATTGTCGCGCCAAGGACGGCCATGATCGCGTCGTTCGTGGGACTCCTGCCGAGGCCGTGGCGCCGGTGGCTCCTGTTCCGGCGACGTCTCCCCCGCTGTTTCCTCGCACAATTCGACTCGGCAGGACCGGTCCATACCCTTCAGGGTCACCCAGCCCGCCTTGGCAAGCTTTTCGACAAAATCGCGAAACGAACTGGCGCCATAGGCGCGTTCCGAGAAGCTCGAGTCGAGTTGCAAGAGCGTACTCTTGAGCAGTCCGAGTTGCGGCGTCACTTCCCGGTCATTCAGCAGCTTGAGCGCCCGGCGGACGAGCGGCATCGCGATCGCGATATCCGTCTGCCCGCGCCGCCCGCCTCCCGATCGGCCCGGAGTCGCCACGCTCACGACGTCTTCGTAGGCGATGAACTCGGTGCAATTCTTCTGCATGACCTGGCTGGTGAACGAGCGCCCGCCCACCACGAAGACCTTGCGATCGTACTGCTTGAGCTTCTCCACCAGCGTGATGAAATCGCTGTCGCCCCCCACGATCACGAAGGCATTGATGTGGTTGTGCGTGAAGGCCATCTCGAGCGCGTCGAGCGCCAAATTGATGTCGGCGCCGTTCTTGTCCCCGCCCGGAGTCACATTCCGCTGCACCATGTGGATCGCGTGCTGGGACAGCGCGCGCCCGTAATCGGTCGCGCGGGTCCAGTCCCCGTAGGCGACCTTGCTGACCACTTCCCCGCGCTCCTTCACGGCTTCCAGCACGGCCCCGACGTCGAACTGCCCGCCCAGGGTGGATTTGACCCCTATCTCGATGTTGTCGAAATCAATGAACACAGCGATCTTGAGATTTGCCTCGGCCATTGCCTGTCCTTCGCCCCCGCCGGGGTCAACATGAATGCGAATATCCACCTGCCAGTTTTCCCACTCTAAGGCCGCTTAGCGGGTCGCGTCAAGCGCTGAGCGAAATGCGTGTGCGAATTGCGACTTCGCCCCGAGAGGAATGGATTCCCCGTCTCTGCGGAGCTTTCTGAAACATCACGCTTCTTTCGGAAGGATTATCTTCACTCGGCCGACGACGCCGCTCACCAGGCGCACCTTGATACCGTGTGGATGGGTGGGGGATTTGGTGAGGATCTCGCCCACGATCCCTTCCGTCAGCGCCCCGGAGCGCTGATCCTGTTTCTGCACGACCTGCACCCGGATCCCCGGGGTGACGTCCGCGCGCCGTCGTCCATCCATGGCAGGCCTCAAACCGTTATTCCGCGCTGCGTAGTATCACAGGCCATCAGTTCTACGGAGAACGAGAAGGCGCGCCGTTCGGCAGGAAGCCAAGACAGGCGGGACCTGCAATCGTGATGCGCTTCTCGGCGTGCATCGCTCATGGCGTGGAGAAGCCCCAGGCAAACTGAGGTCGGTTCAGGTCGAGCCTGGGACGGCCAAAACCGTGGAAACACACGCCATGAAGAGACTACGGCATGATCTTGGTACCTAGGACGTTGAGGAACTTGGCAAGCCAGGCGGGATGGGCCGGCCAGGCAGGCGCGGTGACGAGATTCCCCTCGACATGCGCGCCATCTATCGCGATGTCCATGTACTTCCCGCCTGCCCTGCTCACCTCTGGGCCGACGGCGGGGTAGGCGGAGCAGGCCCTCCCTTCCACCACCCCGGCTGCGGCCAAGATCTGCGCGCCGTGGCAGATGGCAGCGACCGGCTTGTTCGCCTCAAAGAAGTGGCGGACGGTCGTCAGCACGGCTGGATTCAGCCGCAGGTACTCTGGCGCCCGTCCCCCAGGGATGACGAGCGCGTCGTAGGCCTCCGCCTTCACCTCGTCGAAGGTGGCATTGACGGTGAAATTGTGGCCAGGCTTTTCGCTGTAGGTCTGATCCCCCTCGAAGTCGTGAATGGCGGTCCGCACCTTCTCGCCCGCCTTCTTCCCGGGGCAGACCGCATGCACGGCATGCCCCACCATCTGGAGCGCCTGGAACGGCACCATCACCTCGTAGTCCTCGACGTAGTCCCCCACCAGCATCAAAATCTTCTTGGTCCCCATGGCCTATCCCTCCCCAGCGACGTTGATTGATGCCTTGACGGATTCCGGACATGGCAGAACTGCAGGCTGTCTTCCACAGTACTTCGCTTGCACCGAGAGCGCAACTTCGTGGCTGATCGGCGTGGCGATCGCTGGACCCACCTGAAACAGAAACACCGAAAGCAGGGAACCGGCGGAACGAATCGCCGGCGTGGTTGGGATCTGATGCTGGAGCGGAAGACACCCCACTTATTCTATACGTGGCTGGGGACGCTCTGGCACGCAGGCCTGTTTCTCTCTTTCTCACGTCGAGCCGCAGGGCGGGTGAACTTGAATACTACGGGAATCCCGATCGAGTGGCCCCGCGGGCCCGGGCGCTCACCCCCAGCCTCCGTCGGTGTACCAGGCGGCCCGATGAGGACGGGCGTTTGGTTAAGGGACCCTGCCCAAGAAGTTCTGCTCTGCACCCTCTTGGAACACTTGCCGCGTAATCCGAAGTGTGGGGGGGTCCGATCGAAATAGAACTTCCTGCGGAGCGTCCTCTAGATGACCTGAACTCGGCTGGTCACCCGGCGCGTAGGCCGATAAGTGCAGCGCGGTTTTAGGCACCAATGCGCACTCGCTCACCCTTGCGTGGCTCTCGGAGAGCCTTCAGTATTTCGGGGACGAGCGGGCGAAGAGAATCAAGCCGATTGCTGCGGGCCGCCAGTGTGAGCAAGGTGATACTGTCCGGAATCACCGAGCCCGAGGCAAACCGTTGGTCAATCGTGATCAGGAAGTCGAATTCTACGGCTGCCCGGCGGAGGAGCTCGCCGTTCGTCACACCGGACCAGCCTAGCTGGGCGACTGTTCGAATGTCGTGGCCGGGGAATTCGCGGGCAAGGCCGCGGGGGAGGCATTCGTCAAGCAGCACGCGCACGGCCGAGCAACCCCTCCCGGGCAAGCTCAATCACGGCGACGGCCAAGTCCCGGGGCACGGACGGGAAATCGGCCAGGAAGGCATCCAGATTGTCCCCCGCCTCAAGGTGATCGAAGAGAGTCTGGACGGGGACGCGAGTATTCCGGAAGACAGGCGTCCCCCCCAGGATCTCCGGATCTCGCTGGATCACATCACCCGAATGAGCCATGGGTCCTCCCGGATCGCGTGTTACATAGCATACCACCTTTGGCCACGGTGTGGCTAACGGCAGGTATCAGGTGCAGCGCGAACCGCCGTCAGAGGCATGCTGTTGTTAAGCACCCCGTTCATGCAACCGCCCATTCCGCAGACAATAAGGCGGCCTGCTCCAGCACTGTCTCCGTCGCCTTCTCCTGCTTGTCGGGCGGGTAACCGTACCGCCTGAGGATCCGTTTCACCAGCACGCGCAACTGGGCGCGGACGTTCTCGCGAAGCGTCCAGTCGATTGTGGCATTGGCGCGCACGGTCTTAACCAACTCCTGAGCGATCGTCCGCAGGGTCTCGTCACCGAGCACCTTTACAGCGCTGTCGTTCGTCTCCAGCGCGTCATAGAACGCCAGCTCGTCCTCCGCGTCGTCCACGAGCTGGCCGACGGTGGGCTGGCGGGCCTGCGCCTTCAAGTGCGACCAGCGCGCCTCGGGCGGCACCCAGAAGATGCTCTGGGTGCGGTACTCGTCAGGGTCTTCAAAAAGCCGGGTGACGGTATCGCTCCGGTTGGGGGTGGACGGTGGGAGGTAGTACTCGTCCTTCGGATCGTTGACGGCACGCGTGAGGTACTCGTGCCGCTCCTCGAAGGCGTCGGAGATGTACTTGAGAAAGAGGAGGCCGAGGCAGACGTGCTTGTACTCGGCCGCATCCATGCTGCCGCGCAACGCGTCGGCCATCTGCCAAAGCTGGGCTTCATAGCCGACGTTGGCAGCGGTGGCGCCCGGCGTTTCGGAGTTCTTTTTGCGCTTTGCCAAGGGGGCTACCTCATTAGGCTGTTGTGCTACGACGAAGTCTCGGGGGATCTAACGTTTGCGATGACGCGCGCATGAAAGCGCGCAGCGCTTTCTCGCGTCGCTGTCGATCGCCCGGTTACGCCGCAATTTCGATGTAATCGACGTGACTGGATGGCTGAGGGGGTTGGGTGCCGTCTTCGCG
>DATJQT010000280.1:0-11438 GCA_035505475.1 Vulcanimicrobiaceae bacterium | reverse complement strand
GCCATCAATGACGCCATCCGGGTGGGGAAGCCGGTGGTGACGGCCAACACCCAGGCGATGGCGGAGCTGGAGCTGGACTGCATCGTCGAGGGCACCGGCGTCCCGGAGGTCGGGGCCGAGGTCGCCTACCGCTGCATCCAGGGCGGCAAGCACATCATCATGCTGAACGTCGAGGCTGACGTCGTGATTGGGCCCATTCTCCACCAGATGGCCCAGCGGGCCGGGGTGGTGTATTCGGTCTCCTCCGGCGACGAGCCGGGCTTGATCACGGAACTGGTGGACCGCTGGGGCGGCCTCGGCTTCGAGATCGTCGCGGTCGGCAAGACCCCGGCCAGCCTGGGGAAGATGGACCTGTACTGCACGCCCGAATCCCTGGCCGAGGAAGCGGCCCAGCTCAAGGTGAATCCCCACTTTCTCGTCACCTTCCGCGATGCGACCAAGACCGCCATCGAGATGTCCTGCATCGCCAATGCGACCGGGCTGATTCCCGACGTGCGCGGCATGCACGGCCCGCAATCGGGGATTTACGAGATGGCCACCTTCTTCCGGCTGAAGTCCGAAGGCGGGATTCTCAACAACCGCGGCGTGGTGGACTACGCCCGGCCGCTGAAGCATCCGGATGGTTCGATCGATTACCTGCGCAGCGTGACCCCGGGCGTGTTCATCGTGGTGCGCACCACCCATCCCCAGATCCAGCAGGACCTCGGCTACTTCGACGTGGTGCACACCGGCGAGTACTTCACCTTCCACACACCCTACCACCTGGTCACGAACGAGATCCCGCTCTCCATCGTCTGGGCGGTCGAAGACGGCGAGCCGACCGTGGTCCCCTACCACGGCCTGGTAGCGGAGGTCCTCGGCGCCGCCAAGGCGGACCTCGCCCCCGGCACCACGCTGGACGGCGGCGGCGGCTTCACTCTCTACGGCGTGAACGACCTGGCCTGCGTCGCCAAGCATGCGGGCTGCGTCCCGCTCGGGCTCCTGGACGGCGCGACCCTGCTGAAGCCTGTCAAGCGGGACCAGGTGATCACCTCCGACATGGTGCAGCTCAAGACGGACTCCCTGCTCTACCACCTGCGGCAGATGCAGGAGACGGTGCTCCCGCCCCCTGAGATCAGTCGGAATTAACCGAGCATTTCACCGCGGAGGCACAGAGGGTTGTGGGATGTTCCCTCGGTCGCCTGAAGTTTCCGCTGCATCCTCCACAATTCTATGGTGAAATGTCCATCGTGTGAATTGGCCCGCCCCTAGTAATTTGTCCACCACGAATGATAGTTTAGCCCAGAGCGTCGAGGCCCCGACCTTGAAGCCCGCCCACGCCTCGCTCACCCGGAACACCTCCCGGAACATCGGTAACAGGGGCTGCACCGCATTCATATTCAGGAAGCTGCCCACGCCGATGAGGAAGAGCGCCACCCGCATCCCGAGGCGCCGGGGCGGCGCGGGGTCCACGGTCTTACGCACGGCAGATGGCGAGGCTGGAAGGCAAGTCGGATCGTATTCACGATGACGGCAAACACCCAGACGACCGGGAGCAAGTGCGGCCCGTGAGGTGACGCGGCGCGCTCAGGCCTTGGCAAGCACCTCGATCACGCCGGTTTCGCCGTTCACGCGCACGCGGTCCCCCGTGCGGAGATCCACGGCGTCCTCGGGCAGGCCATCCACGACCGGGATCCGGACGTGCAGGAAGGTGTCCGCCAGAATGGCGCACATGATGATCATGGGCTCGCTGGCCACATTCACAATGGCGCCGGGCGCGCAGCCGTTGCGGACGGCTTCGAGGAAGATGCCCGGCGTCCCGGTGGACCCGCGCCCGTACGGAAACACGAAGACCTTCCCGATGAGCGACTGCCCGCAGGCGTCGTGGCGCTTGTCGATCACCACGCCGGTTTGCGGATCGAGGCCCTGCCAGAACCCAAACGGCTGCCGCGAGAGGACGACCTCGCCCTCGAATTCGCCGGGCGCGCAGCCGCGTCCCTGGAGGTGATTCGGCGCGGTACTCATCGCTCCACCTTTCCGGTCACGGCCGCCTGAAGGCAGGCGTCCGTGCCGGCAAACAGGCATTCCGTCCCGACCGTCGTGGGCGTGTAGTAGGCGAACTTCCCCGAGTCGGTGGCCAGCCGGCGAAAGCCCCAGGCAGCCAGCGGGCAATCGTTGTGGCAGGTGCCGACCATGAGCCTGCCGCCGGCCCGCTCGATCGTCTGGGCATAGCCCATCGTCCGCGCCATCTGTTCCACCGTCGTATTGGTGCACACCCAGAGCTGCACGTTGGCGTGAACCCGCTTGCCGTCCAAGAACGCCGCATAGCGGCGCATCTGATCAATGGATGCATGTGGACAGCCGACACCCACGACGTCGATCGGCCCGTCCCCGCCGCCCATCTGCGCCATCGTCGCAGTGATGTCGGCCAAGCCAACGGGAATGCGCTCGCGCGGCGCCTCGCCTCGGAACGCCGCCTCGACTGTCGGTGCTTCCGGCGTAATCCCCACCATGTGGTAGAGGGCGACCGATCCACTCGCCGCCGAGGCCGCCCCGAAGGCCTTCAACTGGTCGAAGGTCGCCCCCGGCACGCCACGGATCACGGGGATCTTGTCCTTGACAACCTGACCGACGAGGTACCCTAGCGGCGGGAAATAGTGATCCTCGAAGGCGGCGGCGAGATCCGGGGCGATTTCGAATAGGATGTCGCCGGTGCGCCCCGCGTCGGTGTGGAGACCGAAATACGGCACCCGCCCCGCCAGCGCGGCACACAGGTCGACGTAGGCGGCCAGGCGGTTGGTGCGGGCGCCCACGACGGAATTTGCGAATACGACGGCGCTCGATTCGGACCAGCCGAGGTGCTCGCCGAAGCGCGGCACGTTGAAGGTCGTATAGGGCGTGCAGGTCCAGGTGGGAATCACGCCCATCTGGTCCAGCAACTCGGCGATCACTATCTGTCGCGCGGCATAGTCGGCTGGGGTCTTGAATGCCTGCCAGCGTGCGAAATCGATCGAGCCGGGATCGGACGTCGTCCGCACCGCGACCCTGGCGCCGTGCGCAACCAGGTCGCCATAGATGGCAATGCCCGCTTCGCCGGCGATCTGGTAGGACGAGGCGACCAGGTGCGCGCTGGCGATGGGGACCATCCGGTCTGCCCCGCAGGCCTCGCCGAGGCGGGAGAGCACGGCCATGGCCTGCGCCCGCGGCGCGCCGTCGTGGCCGTCCAGCATACGCTGCTCAGCATCGGCGAGAAACACACCCCCTCCTTTGGCAAGGAGCCGGCTAGAGTCCCAGGTAGGCCACTTTCACGTGCGGATCATTGAGGACGTCCCGACTGGAGCCGGACAGGACCACGCGGCCCCCCTCGAGGACGTATGCGCGGTCAGCGAGGCCCATCGCGCGCTGCACGTTCTGCTCCACGAGGAGAATCCCGATCCCCTCTTTGCGGACCTGCGCGATCTTCTCGAACGTGGCATCCACGATGATGGGCGCGAGGCCGAGCGACGGCTCGTCCAGCATGAGGAGGCGCGGCCGCAGCATCAGGCCGCGACCGATGGCCAGCATCTGCTGCTCCCCGCCGGACAGCGTCCCGGCGCGCTGACGGCGCCGCTCCAGCAGGCGCGGGAAGATCTCGTAGATCCAGGCGAGCGTTTCCCGCCGCCGCTGCTTCGGGCCGGGCAGGTAGGCGCCCAGCTCCAGATTCTCCTCGACGGTCAAATCAGGCAGGACGCGCCGCCCCTCGGGCACATGCGCGATCCCGAGGCCGGCAATGTCGTAGGGCGGCATCCGGTCGAGGGGCTGCCCGGCGAAATGAATCGCCCCGCGCCGCGGCCGCAGCAGGCCGGAGATGGCGCGGAGCAAGGTGGACTTGCCCGCCCCGTTGGCGCCGATGACCGAGACGCATTCGCTGTCGGCGACGGTCAGGCTCACGCCCCGGAGCGCGGGGACCTCGCCGTAGGCGACATCGAGTTCCGTAACTTCAAGCACGCTGGTACTCCGCACCGAGATACGCCCGGATCACTTCCGGGTTCGCGGCGATCTCTGCCGGCTTGCCCTCGGCGATCTTCGTGCCCTGGTTCAACACGACGATGCGGTCGGAGAGATTCATGACCGCCCGCATCACGTGCTCGACCACGACGACGGTGAGGCCGCGCTCCCGCAGGCTGGCGATCAGGCGCATGGCCTCGCTCACCTCGGTCAGAGTGAGTCCCGCCATGGTCTCGTCGAGCAGCAAGAGACGCGGCTCGGTCCCCAACGCCCGCGCGACCTCCAGCCGGCGCTGGTCGATGGTGGTGAGGCTGCCCGCCTCCATGTGCGCGCGCGCCTCGAGGCCCACCAGTGTGAGCACGTCCCGGGCCTTGGCCTCGGCGACAAGAGGGTCGGCGTGCCGGAGCAGGGTCCCCATCATGGCATTGCGGAGGACCGAGATCGCGGGGAACGGCTTCGCCACCTGGAAGGTGCGCACCAGCCCCCGGGCGCACACGTCGTATGGGCGCAGCCCGGTCGTGTCCTGGCCGGCAAACCGGACGTGCCCCCGATCGGGGCGGTAGAAGCCCGTGATCAAGTTGAAGGTGGTCGTCTTGCCCGATCCGTTCGGGCCGATGACGCCCAGGATCTCGCCGGTGCGCACCTGGAAGGAGAGGTCCAGCACCGCCTGGAGGCCCCCGAAATGCTTCGAGAGCCCCTGAACGTCGAGGAGGATCTCGCTCACGGCGTTCCTCCCGATACCCGCTCGGCGCGGCCCACCAGCCGCCGGTACCAACTCTCGAACCAGGGCAGCACGCCGCGCGGCCGCCAGAGGATCACCGTCACGAGCAATCCCCCATACACCATCAATTCCAGTCCAGGATACTGCCCCGCGAACAGGATCTGGGTGGACTGGACGAACAGTTCCATGATGATCGCGCCCAGCGCGGGGCCGAGGATCGTCCCCACCCCACCCACGATCGCGACGAGCGCGATCTGGATGCTCATCCCCAGCCCGAAGGCCCCGTCCGGATGGATGACGTATGTATATTGCGCGTAATAGACGCCGGCCACCCCCGTGAGGAAAGCGCTCAAGGCGAGCGCCTGCCCTTTGGCTTTCGCCGAGTTGATCCCGACCGCCTCTGCCGCGTCCTGGTTCTGCCCGATGGCGACCAGGTAATGCCCGAGCCGCGATCGCTCCATTCGGCGCGTTATCAAGAGCACCGCGGCAGCGAGCACCACGGCGATATAGTAGTACGGCATCTTGGAATCGAACTGCAAGAGCAGCGGCGCGTTGCCTTTGAAGGGCACCGTCAGTCCTTGGGCGCCGTTGGTGATCTCGCGATAGTGCAACACGAGCAGGCGGAGCGCCTCCGCCAGGCCGATGGTTGCAATGGTGAAGTACGGGCCTTGCAGGCGGAAACAAATCACCCCGATCGGCAGGCTGAGCAGCAGGGCCGCCACGCCCCCGATCCAGAGCGTGATCCAGGGCGAAATGTTGTAGGCGTTCACCAGCAACGTTGAGACGTAGGCCCCCGTGCCAAAGAAGGCCGCGTGGCCCAGCGAGAGCTGGCCGCCGTAGCCCCCGATGATGTTCCAGGCCCCGCCGAGCGCCACGAAGATCGCCATCATGATGACGATGTGGACATAGAAGGGATTCGGCAGCAACCAGGGAAGGATCAGCACGAAGAGAATCGCGGCGGTGGCGATCGCACGCTCGAGCCCACGTACGCGCTTACCCCTGACCGCAAGGTCTGATTGGCCTGTCGCCGCGCTCTCTGCCATAGCGCCTGCCTTACCGTTGGCCCATCAATCCGGAGGGGCGGAACACCAGGGTCACGACCAGGATAGCAAACACCACGACCAACCCAAGATCGGATCCGGCAAACAGGATGCCCAGCGATTCGGCCACCCCGACGATCAACGACGCCAGGAGCGCGCCTTCGATACTGCCGAGCGTGCCGAGGATCACGACGACGAACGCGATCAGTCCGAACACGACGCCCACGGTCGGAAACACGTAAAAGAACGGCACGATCAATGTGCCGGCAGCGCCCGCCAAGGCGGCGCCCAAGCCCACGGCCAACAGATACATGCGCTCCGGATTGATGCCGAGCAGCATGCTGACTTCGCGATCCTGCGCCACCGCGCGCAGCGCTTTGCCCACGTCGGTCTTGGTCAAGAAGAGCGTTAGCAATCCGGCAAGGAGGATGGCGCCGAGGAAGGCAAAGAGCCGTGTGAGCGGAATCGAGACGCCGCCCACGCGCCAGACCCATTCACTATACGCTAACTTGACCGAGCGAAAATCCGCAGTGAACAGGAACAGCGTCGCGTTCATGAGAATGACGGAGATCCCCACGGTCATGAAGATCTGCGCCAGATCGGGTGCGCGCAAAATGGGTTGGAGCAGGAAGCGCTGGACGAGCACCCCGAAGCAGAACAGCACCGGCATGGTGATCAGCAAGGACACGTACGGGTCGATGCCCCACAGCTTCCACAGCCAGAACGTGACATACATGCCGAGCATCACGAATTCGCCGTGCGCGAAGTTGACGATCCGGACCACGCCGAAGATGAGGGTGAGTCCGATCCCCACCAGGGCATAAATGCCGGCCATCAGGATGCCCGTGATGAGGGCCTGCAGAAAGATGGTGAGATCCATACGCAAGTTCGGGGGACGGCGCGGCGAAAGTCACCGCGTCGTCCCCCGGGCAAGTGGGTATCCGAGAATCCGGGACCGCGAGCCGGTGTTACCGCTTGTCCCAGGCCGGAATCGGCCAGGCGGGCTTCACGCGCGCATCCGATTCCGGGTACACACAGCGGAGCTTCCCGCCCTGCCACTGCACCATGACCGGATGCACGTGCTTGTTCCAGCCCTGCTCGTTGAATTCCACGTGGCAGCCCGGCATCGCCGATCCGGGGCCCTTGGTCAGGTTCGTCTTGGCCATCGCGTCCCGGACCTTGAGCGGATCGGTCGAGGCGGCGCGCTCGATCGCGTCGGCGATCACCCAGATCATGACATACGCTTCGCCGGCATGCTCGTTGATGAACTCGCCGTACCGCTTCTCGTACTCCTGGGCGATTTTCGGCACTTCGGCGCAATTGATGTCGTTGTTCCAGGAGGCGGCAGAGAAGACGTAGTTCGCGTCATTCCCGAGATCCTTGAAGAAATCGGGGATGATGTAGCCGGCGCCGCCGCCGAAGATGCCGGCATTCACATTCATCTGCTTCATCGTCCGGATGATCAGCAACGCATCAGTGATGTACGAGACGGGGAACACGAAGTCCGGCTGCGCCGCCTTGATCTTGTTGACCAGGGGGGTGGCATCGGTGAATTGCGAGCGGTACGGCTCGACCAGGACCACTTCGAACCCGACGCGCTTCGCGCCGTCGATGACCCCCTTCGACGTGGCGGTGCCATAATCGGTGTCTTCGAAGACCACGGCCGCCCGCTTGCCCTTGCCGGCCATCTTCACGGCAAAATCCATCTGCGTCTCGCCGAAGTGGCTGGCCTTCGGCGACACCTGGAAGGTGTATTTGAAGCCGCGGTCGGTGAGCTTGTCGGCCACCGAGCCCGTGACGAAAGGAATTTTGTATCGCTCGGCGACTTCCGTAGCCACCAGGGTAAACGTGCTCACATAGCAGCCCGTCGCAGCCGCCAGGCCGCCACCCGCCATCAGCCGCTCACACTGGTTGCGAGTGACGGTGGTATCGCTCTGGATGTCGGCATACACGGGGTTGAGCTTTGCGCCGCCCAGCGACTTGATTCCGCCCGCCCCGTTCACCTCATCGATCGCGATCTTGATCGCATTGACACACATCTGGCCAAAGCGGGCCTGCGAGCCGGAGGTCGGGTAGAACACAGCGATGCTGACATCTTTCGCGGCCCCCGCCCTCGCCTGCCGGACCGGTAGGGCCGACAGTCCGGCGCCTGCACCGAGGGTGGCCGCGCCTTTCAGGAATTCGCGACGGGTCAGGGAGTCATAAATCTTCGAGCGGCGGGATCGGCGAACCTTCTCCATGGGGACCTCCTCCTCGGAAACCGTTATCCACCACAGGTCCGGAAACGTGGGCGAAACGTACGTCAGCGGGCTTTCCAAAGTCAAGCGGAAAGACGACGCCCAGGCGGCCCGTGAGCAGTTCCAGCGCATGTGCACCCCGCGCAGGCGCCCATGGGCTAATCCAGGAGGGCGCTGGCCCGGCCGACGGTGACCAGCTCTCCTCGCTGGTTTCTGCACCACACATCGAGCCAGAGGCGGGATTGGCCGTTGACCTGCTCCAGCCGCTTCACGACACCCGCCGCCGTGATCGCGTCACGGACCACGACCGGTCGGATGAACGCCGTGGACAGCCGACCCGACGTCAGCCAGGACGGCCCGAAGAAGTTCGTGCAGATCTCGGAGAGGTAGGCGGCCGAGCATAACCCCTGAACCACGGCATCCGGCTGGCCATGCCGGCGGCCGTCCTCCGGATCGGTATGAATGTTCACCCACATGCGCCGGGCACCGCCGTCCGCCCATCCATGCGGGAAGCCCGAATACACCACGCTCTGCTCGAGCGAGGTCTGTTTGGTCACCGACGGGATCGCCGCGCCGGGCGGCACGTCCTGGCGGGCACGGGACGCCACCGGGGCCCCGTCCGGCACCTCCCCCGTGATCGCGTCGGCCGGCGGCGCGCCGAGCCGCTGGCCGACCGGCGTCCCTGCCGCGAGCCCCATGGTCTCGGTCGCGCGCATCCGCAGACAGACCTCGCCGACGGCGTTCCGCACCTCGCCTTCTAGGGCGCGGTAGTGCTGGCCGCGCTTCTCGAACTTCTCCGTCGTCCGCCCCTCGATCCGCACCGGCTGGCCGACGAAGAGCGGGCGCAGGAACTCCAGGTCGTTGCGGGCGTGGAGGCCCCCCTGGAACCCGGGTGGGTCGGCATCGTAGTTCAGCGTGAAGAGCATGAGGATATCGGTGGCCAAGAGAGTGGGGTGGCCGATGCGCCCGCCGAAGGGCGACGCCTGGAAGTACCAGGGCCCGTAGTCGTCCACGGCAAAGGCGTGCGCCTTGAGCTTCAATTCGGAGAGGATGCCCTCGACCGGGCCGAACGGCTCCCCGACCGGCATCTGTTCCCAGGCATACGGTTTTCGCACGGCGAGGCGATGAATCATGATCTCCTCCTCAAGCCGGCCATTCCCGCTGGACGCCCGCGCGCCCGCTAGGCCGACGGATCGAGCACCCCCACCGCCCGGAGCCGCGCGATCTCGTCCTTGCCGAGTTCCAGCCACTCCGAGAGTACCGCGTCGGCGTGCTCGCCCGGGCGCGGCGGGCGCCCGCGCCGGGCGGCCGTCTCGGCATCCATTTGGATGGGGGGCGCGACGAACGCCACCGGGCCCGCGCCGGGCACCTCGACCGTGGTCGCCATCCGATTGGCGTGGAACTGGGGATGCTGGACCAGCGCGGGCACGTCCAGGACCGGCCCGCATGGGACCGCATGGCGGTGGAGCAGGGCAAGCACCTCCTCCACCGTCTGGTCGCGCATCCACGCCTCGATGAGCGCATCCAGGACGTCGGCGTGCCGCTGGCGACTGACGACATCGACGAAACGGGGATCCTGGATCAGGTCCTCCCGCCCCATCGCGCGCGCGAACGCTTCCCACATGTCCTGCGTCAGGCATTCGACCGTGACGTAGCCATCTTTCGCCCGGTAGAGATTGCCGGGGGCAATCAGCGGGTTCCGGTTCCCGTACCGACGCGGCGCCTCGCCGAGCGTCAGATAGCGCGTCACGGTGGTATTGAGGATCGAGGTCAGGCAGTGGAGCAGGTTCATCCGCACCCACTGTCCCCGCCCGGTCTGCGTGCGTGCCTGGACTGCCAGCACGGCGCCCAACGCGGCGTACACGCCCGTCAGGAAGTCGGAGACATAGGTGCCCGCGAGCAACGGCGGGCCCGCCGGGTCGCCGGTCAGACTGCTCAAACCGCTCATCGTCTGGATGATTTCATCAAACGCCGGCAAGCCCGCATACGGGCCTGCAGTCCCGAACCCCGAAATGGAGACCATGATCAACTTGGGATGCTCCGCCGCCAGGGCTGCGTAGCCCAGCCCCATCGTCTCCATCGTGCCCGCCCGGAAGTTCTCCACGACGACGTCTGCCTGGAGAATGAGCCGCCGCAAGAGTGCGAGCCCCTCGGGAACGCGCAGGTTGATGCACAGACCCCGCTTGCTGCCGTTGTAGGCCATGAAGTACAGGCTCTCGCCCTGGTAAAATGGGGGCATCTGCCGGGCCGGCTCCCCCTCCGCCCGTTCCACCTTGACCACATCCGCCCCGTGGTCACCTAGAATCTGGCAACAGAACGGGCCGGCGACGAACCGCGCCAGATCCACCACACGAAGCCCAGTCAATGCGCCCATATGTGACGTGTCTCCGATTCAGCACACGTGCTTTGCAGGTCTATGCCCGCGCAGGATCTTCAAGGCATCGCTGGGGTGCGTCCTGCCATCTGCTGGGACTTCATGCCCCGTCGCGCCGATGCCCGTTCTGCCCACCAACAACCGCGGGAGCCAGAGGGCAAGTTCTGGGGAGGCCGTGAAGCCCAATCACACTGCAGCGCACGAAAGCCATCCAGCCAGAGGGTCGCCTCGCGTTAGCGCCGCCTGTGCTCTCGCGCGCCTCGCCGCGCGCGGCTCAGTTCGCCTTGTCCATGAAGGCCGCAAGTTCCTGGTTGAAGCGCGTCGCGTCTTCCACGAAGGGTGAGTGCCCGCCGCCCGGATAGAGTGAATACGTCGCATGGGCGATCTGGCGCTTGGTATATTCGACCATGGCGGGCGCAATGATCGCATCCTGTGCGCCATGGGGCAATAGACGTGTACGCAGGGCTTTCATTACCCGTCACATTTCTTCATTCCGATGAGCTAGTCCGGCCACGCATATCCTCTGGCCGGCCTCGTCTGGCGCGTGCCCTGTTGGCCAGAGGTCCAGGCCGCTCAATCAAGTTGCAGCGCGCCAAAGCCATCCCGCCAGAGGATCGCTTCTCGTCGGCGCCGCTCGATGATGCCCCCCTCCGTCTGCGGATCCCAGAGGCGCACCATGGCTTCGAGTTGAGCGGCGATTGGATCCAGGTTGCCGGCAACCAAGAGGTCGCGGATCTGCTTCATCTCGCGGCGGCGGTCGCCCTCGAGATCGTTGCCCCGGTTGAAGACGAGGCTGATCAGCGCGGTGCGGCGGGTGGGCGGAAGCGCGTCCACCCCGGGATAGGCGATGCGGGTGTTCCGGATGTGTTCGGGCATCATACGGTACACGAAGACGCTGATCGCGGCGGGAAGCGGGATCTCGATGTCCGCGACCTTGCCGAGCAACTCGTCGCTGCCCGGGGTGCCCAGTACCGGGGCGAAGCGGGCGATGATACTGGCAGGCAAGACGCTGCCCCAGTCCGCCTGGAGCTTCGCCACGTTCGCGAACCGCAGGTCGTAGCCGATCCCGATCGTGATCCCGCTGTTGGGGCTTGGCCAGG
>DATJQT010000279.1:0-1717 GCA_035505475.1 Vulcanimicrobiaceae bacterium | reverse complement strand
GGGTGCCCAGTACCGGGGCGAAGCGGGCGATGATACTGGCAGGCAAGACGCTGCCCCAGTCCGCCTGGAGCTTCGCCACGTTCGCGAACCGCAGGTCGTAGCCGATCCCGATCGTGATCCCGCTGTTGGGGCTTGGCCAGGTTGGATGCCGGTAGCGCGTGCGATAATCCGCCGGGCTTGACACCTCTTCGCGTCCGATGAAGCTGAGTCCCGCGCCGGTCAGGTCCGGAGACAGCTCGGGCGTGGCCACCAGCATCGCCAGCAATTCGTCGTCGGCCGCCGCCGGGCCGGGACACTGCAGGGTATCCCGCGCCTCCACCACCGCCGCCTCGGTCCCCGCCCCGAAATCCCCGTCCACTAGCAACAACGCCCCGAGCTTGTTCAGCCCACGCTGCAAGCCCTTCACGGCATCACCCTGGGCACCACGCACAAGCAGCATGTAGCCTCCACAGACAAGAAAACCCTCCGGCTCAACGGGCCAGGAGGGTTCGGGTTCAGGACAAACCGCTTTGCATGCTCGTCCTCGGGGAATTTTGGTTGAGAAAAGCTACTGCGAATGGATCAGGAAAGTCAAGGAGGACTGGGCGGTCATACGGTTCAGGTTTTTGGTTTCGTTGGAGGAAGACCGGGCTCTATAATCCCCGCCGCTCTTGATGCCCCGAGATCGAACCGCAGATTGCGCAGATTCTTTAGATCCGAGCGGTGGCCTGCTTTTTTCCTCGACTCTCGGATCGTTCGAAGCTGCTGCGTAGTTATCCGTCACTGATAGGGTAGCCGCCGTATTCGCGCGTCGCCTGCCGGGCCGCCAAGTAGTTTTCCAGCCTGGTGCCAGGCTGCAGCACGTTCCCGGTGGCAATGACCAACCCGCCGCCGCGGGCCGCATGGCGGACCGCGTACTGGACTTCGGCCCGGGCCGCGTCCGGCGTGCCCTCGATCAGCGTCTCGCAGTTGAGCCCTCCGAAAAAGCAGAGGCGCGCACCGTACCGTTCTTTGAGAAGGCGCAGATCCATGCCGATGTTGGGCTGGATGCCGTGCCACCCATCAATGCCGGTGGCGACGAGGTCGTCCAGGATCGACCAGACGTGCCCATCGGTGTGCTTGATGAAGAGCCCGCCACGCGCGTGGGCGGCAGCCGCCTGTCGCTCGATGCCGGGCACGACGAATTGCCGGAAACGGGCCGGCCCCATGAACGGTCCCTCATTGCCCGAGTAGTCATCGGTGGTCATGACGGCGTCGCAGCCGGCGTCCAGCATGGCCTCGATGTAGGTGATGGACTGATTGACGTACACCTCAACCGCGCGCTGGACGAATTCGGGGTCCGTGACCATGCGCGTCAGGAACTCCTGCATGCCGACCGTCTGCTGGTAGGGGAACGTCCCGTCAACGGGCGAGCGCCCGATGATGAAATGGGTGTCGCCCAGCTCTGCCACAACGTGGCGAATCGCCTCCAAAGCGCTCGGGTGCACGGTAAAGGGTGCGGCGGGGTCGGGCAGGTCGTCGATTGTCATGGCCGTATCGTCCACGAAGGTGGCGATATTTCCCACCTCGGGGCTGTAGTGAATTTCGCGGCCCGCCTCGTCACGCCACGAATACGGCCCCGTCATGACCGGACGCTGATACGCCTTGTCCACGGGCATGGTGGGCACGCGCACGTAGTCCCACTCCAGTGTCCGCGCCAGGTCCACCAAGGTGGTACCGTAATCGTGCACGATCTCGG
>DATJQT010000278.1:0-3204 GCA_035505475.1 Vulcanimicrobiaceae bacterium | reverse complement strand
CGCGATGGCGCAGGCGGTCTTCGGCGAGATCTTTGCGCCCAAGGACCGCGGGCGGATGCAGGGGTACCTGGCCGCAGTCTGGGGCATTTCGGCGCTGATCGGCCCGCTGATCGGCGGACTGATCGTGCAGCATCTGGGTTGGCGCTGGACCTTCTTCATCAACCTGCCCGTCGGCGTCGCCGCCAATTTCATGCTGATGAAAGGACTCAGCGGGATGACCGCTGGCCCGGTTCGCCGACCGATTGATTATGCCGGAGCCGGGTGCCTGGTCGCAGGCATCGTGTCTCTGATGCTGAGCTTGCTCGAATTCGGACGCGGCGGATCGGCCCGGATCGAGGCACTCGCCGGTCTCACGATCGCAGTGGTCTGCGGCCTGCTGTTCCTGGTGATCGAAAACCGCGTGCGGGCGCCGATCCTACCTTTGGGTCTTTTCAGGAATCGGCTGTTCACGACGACGAATACGTGTTTGTTCCTTTCCGGCCTCGCGATGTTCGGCGCCGTGTCGTTCATCCCACTCTTTATCCAGGCGGTGCTGGGCGGCACGGCGCTGCAGGCCGGTTCGGTGCTGACACCGACCAGCCTGTGCTGGGTCGCGGGCGGCACGCTCGGGGGCCGACTGGTGAACCGGCTCGGCTATCGCAGCCTCGCCGTGGCTGGCATGTGCTGTCTGGCGACAGGCTATTTCTTGTTCACGCGGCTGGATCCCTTTTCGCAGCTGCACCACGCCGCCGCAAGCGGGATGGTCCTCGGCTTCGGTATGGGGCTGATTACGGTCACGACCGTGGTCGCGACCCAGACCGCGGCGCCGCAGGGGCAGATCGGGATCGTCACCAGCCTGCCATTCTTCTTCCGGAACATCGGTGCGACGATCGGCGTCGCCGTGATGGGTACGATCCTGAACGCCTCGCTGGTGCGGGCCGGCGTGGGGCCGCTCGCCATCGGCAGCGGGGAAGGGGCATTCGCTGCCGTCTCGGCAGCCTTGCGGGCGCAGATCGCCACTGGACTGCGGGCGGCGTTTTACTTCGGGTTCACCGCGGTCACCCTAGGCATTGCGGTGAGCCTGTTGGTCCCGAATCTCTCCCCGACCCGCGCGGGTGGCACCGTGCGCCTGTCGTCGTCGGCGGAAGCTATCGGGGGCTGAGTCTGGAGGTCTCATGCTGAGTGAGCGGGCGTCGCAGATTCGCAGCTGGCTGGAGCCGAGGGAATCCGATCTCATAATGCTCTTGAAGGGTCTCGTGAACCAAGACAGCGGGACCTATGATCCAGCCGGGGTGAACCGGGTCGGGGAGATCCTGGCGTCAGCCGTTGCCGACTCCGGATTCACGATCCGGCGGGTTGCGGGATCCACGTATGGCGATCACTTGGTGGCCACGCGGCCCGGGAGCCAAAACGACCGGCGCCTGCTCTGCCTGGGGCACATGGATACAGTGTTCCCAGCAGGCACTGCAGCCTCGCGGCCGTTTCAGATCAAGGATGGCCGCGCAACGGGGCCGGGCGTCCTAGACATGAAAGGCGGCCTGGCACTGCTGGTGTTCGCGCTCAGGGCGCTTCAGGCGACCGATTCGCCGGCCTGGCAGGGAACGTCATTCACGCTGCTCTTCAATTCGGATGAAGAGATTGGATCCCCGTCCTCTCGTCCGCTGTTCGCAGCAGAGGCTGCCCGCCACGATGCCGCCATTGTTCTGGAGCCAGCGCGCCCCAACGGTGCCTGCGTGATCGGGCGCAAGGGCGTGGGCCACTTCCACCTGGAGACATCCGGGCGCCAGGCGCACGCGGGGGCCCAGCCCGAGCTGGGCATCAATGCAATCTGGGAAATGGCCCACAAGATTTGCGAGTTGCAGGCGCTGACCGATTTCGAGCGCGGCACCACCATCAACGTCGGGGTCGTCCGTGGCGGAGAGCGCTCTAATGTCGTGCCGGATTCTGCGGCTGCGGAGATTGACCTCCGCATCTGGAGCGCGGAGGAGGGCGCCCGCGTCGGCGCGGCGTTTCGCGAGATCGCGAGCCGGGTGCATGTCCCCGGCGCGACGGCGACACTCACGGGCGAGATCGGCACGCCGCCCTGGCAAACCAATGGGGGCACGAAACAGATGCTAGGGTTCCTGGAACGTGCCGGACAAGCCCTGGGGATCCAGATCGCCGGCGTGACGACCGGCGGGGGATCCGACGGCAGCCGCGTGGCGAATCTCATTCCGACGCTCGACGGACTCGGCCCGGTCGGCAGCCATACGCACAGTCCGGACGAATTCGTCGAGGTCCCCAGCCTGGTCGAGCGCGCCGCGCTGCTGGCCCTGTTCATTGAAACGTGGTATCACCGGACCGCGGATTAGGCCGGTTCGGATTGGGAACCACAGATTACGAAGATTACGCAGATTTGGGATACGGTGCTGAATTTACGCAGGAATTTGGCTGTTCGGTTCGTCAGTTCTGATTCAGAATCTGCGTAATCTGCGGTTTCTTATCGGGTGTTCCCATGGACCTTGACGGCAAAGTCGCGATCGTGACGGGGGCGGGGGTCCGCATCGGAAGGGCGATCGCCCTGGCCCTGGCCGAACGCGGTGCCGAACTGGTGATCCACTACCGCGAATCGGAGCGGGACGCGCATGCGGTGCTGGCCGAGATCAAGCGCCTGGGCGGCAAGCCGGTGGCCGTGCAGGGCGATCTGGCGAATCCGGCGGACATAGCGCGGCTAGTTGAAACCGCGCTGCGCGCGTTCAACCGGATCGAGATTCTGGTGAACAGCGCGGCCATCTTCTTCCGGACCCCATTCCTGTCGCTGACCGAATCGGACTGGGATCGGGTGATGGCGGTGAACTTGAAAGCCCCGTTCCTCCTGTCGCGCGCAGTGGGGGAGATCATGTTCCGGCAGGGTCACGGCAAGATCATCAATTTGGCCGACATCGCAGCAACGAAGGTCTGGGCCGATTACATTCCATATTCCATCTCGAAGGCAGGCATCGTTGCGCTGACGATCGGCCTTGCCAAGGCGTTGGCGCCAGCCGTGCAGGTGAATGCGGTCGCACCGGGAACCGTCCTCTTGCCCGATTCGTCTAGCCCAGAGGAGCACGATTCAGCATTGCGCCGTGTGCCGCTGAAGCGATTGGGGGCACCCGAGGACGTGGTCCGCGCGGTCCTGTACTTGCTGGACAGCGATTTTGTGACCGGTGAGGTGCTGACCGTGGACGGCGGGCAGCGGCTGTAAGG
>DATJQT010000277.1:0-10429 GCA_035505475.1 Vulcanimicrobiaceae bacterium | reverse complement strand
GGCGACCCGACGAGTCGCGCGCTTCCCGAGCTACTGCGGCGTGCTGTTCTACGTCGATCCCCAGGAGTCCCGGTCCGGGCGGCGCGCGCTGCACCGGGCGGGGCTGGTGAAGGGGATGGTGGGGACGGCGTAGCGCCTCCGCGATCAGGCCCCGGCTGGCTTGACGCCGCCAGGCGCCCACGCCCCGCTCCCGCTTACCCGCCCGCTCTGCTAGGCCCCTCAGGCAACCCGCGCCAGCCGTTTCTCGTCTTGACCGGTGCCCCTTCGTCCTGTGACGGTGCCAGAGCGAAGTGTTGACCATGAAGAGAACGCAGGTGGATCTGAATGCCTGCACGATCCGGCTAGATCCCGGATGCACCAAGAACGAAGATGGTCGTCTTGTATATCTCACTCCGGAATTGCTGGAACTCCTCCAGGCGCAGGAGGAGCGCGGCCAACTCGTCGAAATGGAAATGGCGAAGCCCGTGCCCTGGATATTCCCCCATCTCTCCGGACGGCGGCTCAAGGGGCAAGGGATCCGCGATTTCCGGAAACCGCGGCAGAACGCCTGCCTGGAAGCGACCCTTGATGTTGAGGGCATGGAGGGAGAGGCGCGTGATCGGCGGAAGGCAGAACTCAAACAGGCGCTACGGCAAAAGGAGAAGCCCGGTCTACTCAAGATGCTGCGCCACGATTTCCGTCGCACGGCCGTCCGCAGTCTCGTCAACCGCGGCGTGCCGGAACGGGTCGCGATGAAGATCACCGGCCATCGAACTCGATCTGTGTTCGACCGTTATCACATCGTCATTCCCGCTGACCTGCAAGAAGCTTCTCGTAAACTCGCGGGCACGTTTTCGGGCACGTTGCCGGAAAAACAGAAACGGGTCCCCGCAGGAACCCGTCGAATAGCCTGGAGCCGATGGTCGGAATCGAACCGACGACCTGCGGTTTACGAAACCGCTGCTCTGCCAGCTGAGCTACATCGGCGTCGAACGATTTGCGGGCGCTAGCATAGACAACCTTCCAGAGCATGGCAAGCGCTTTTCCGCCCGCTGCAGGCCGCGCTTGATCTGCCCGCACAACACGAGTAGGCTACTGTGTAGGAGGCAGTGTGAAGGATTCCCGGAAGCTCCGGCGCGGGTTTGGCTGGCTCGTCGTCATTCTGTTCATTGCTGTGGCTGTGCTGATTCTCCCGCGCGTTGTCGGGCGTTCGCCGATCGCGTACATCGTCGTCCCGGCCCTCGCCATCGTGGCGATGAAGTTCGTCGAATGGCGCATGGGCCGCTGGTTCCGGCGGCTGGAAGCCCGCGAGGCGGCCAGGCGCGCGCACATGTCGCAATCCACCAGCTCACAGAGAAGGAGGTAGCATGCAGGCCCTGCAGTTCCGACGGCCGTTCGTGGCAGTGTGGCTCTGGCTCTTCGTTCTGGCTTTGCTGGTGGCCCCGGCGGCGGCCCAGCAGGTCTCGCACCTCGATCAGATCCTGCAGCGCGGGGTGTTGCGGGTCGGCACGACCGGCGACTACAAGCCGTTCAGTTTTCTCAATCCAACCACCAACCAGTATGAAGGCCACGATATCGATGCCGCGAAGCTCTTGGCGGATTCGCTCGGCGTCAAGGTGGAGTTTGTCAAGACGACCTGGCCGACCCTCCTGAAGGGCCTGCAAGATAACGAATACGATATTGCCATGACCGGCATCACGCGGACGCTGGCACGGCAGCGCGTGGCCGCCCTCTCTCATCCGTACATCAATGTCGGAAAATCGCCGCTGATCCGCGCCGCAGACCGGGCGCGGTTCCCGACGCTGGCCGCCATCGATCAGCCCGGCGTGAAGATCGGCGTCAATCCGGGCGGCACCAACCAGCGGTTCGTGGACGCCAACATCAAGCGGGCAACCATCGTCGTGGTGGAAAAGAATCTGAGCATTCCCGAGAAGATCGCCGGCGGCGAGCTGGATGTCATGATCACCGACAACGTGGAGGCCATGCTCGTCGCCAAGCAGGACCCGAGGCTCTTCGCCGTGGATCCCTCGAACACGTTTACCAAGGATGATTTCGGATACCTGCTGCCTCGGGACGATGTGGCCTGGATCAATTACGTGAATCTCTGGGTGGATATCGCCAAGCTGAAGGGCGATTTCGTCCGCCTGCAGGAGCAGTGGATTCGCTAGACAGGAGCGGGACCCGCAGCGGACGAGCGACATGCCTGCAACGGAGCAGGCAGCGCCGCGCGGGAGGTGCAGTATGCGATCAATGGAGATCGGCAACTCCAAACTGGAATTGGTCGAAGGGGATATCACCAAGCAGGACACGCAAGCGATTGTGAATGCGGCGAACAGTAGCCTGTTGGGTGGCGGCGGCGTGGATGGGGCCATCCATCGGGCCGGCGGCCCGACGATCCTGGAGCAGTGCAAATGGTTGGGGGGCTGCCCAACCGGCGAGGCCCGGATCACGACGGGCGGAAACCTGAAGGCGCACTGGGTGATTCACACCGTCGGCCCGGTCTATCGCGACGGGAAGCAGCGCGAGCCGGAACTTCTGGCAGCCGCCTACGAGAGCAGCCTGGCGCTCGCCAGCGAGCGGGGCATCCAGAGCCTGGCCTTTCCGTCCATCAGCACGGGGGCCTACAATTACCCGATGCAGGACGCGGCACGCATCGCGCTCTCGACCACGATCGGCTACCTGCGCACCCATCCCGAGATCGCGCTCGTGCGTTTCGTCCTCTTCGGCGCGGCCGCGTTGCAGACGTACGAGGAGGTGCTGACGGCCTTGGCGCGGTCCCAGCATTAGCAGGCTGCTGAAAAAAGCCCATCTGCGACGTTGCGGCGCTCCCACGGCGCTGCGAGGCACCCATCAGAATGGGTACCCGGCGAAGTACGTCTGGCACCTCGGATCGCGCCGCGCCGGGGTACCCGTCGAAGACGGGTCGCCTGGGCCTTTTTGAGCCGCCTGTCGAAAAGCGGGTTTTTCAGCACCCAGATAGACGGGGACCGCCGCCAGAGAGGACAGACGTGCCGTATCGCGTGCGACCGCGGGTGCTAACGATTTCCGATGCCGGACGATCGGCCGGCGTGATGATCGGCCCCGTGCGCGGCCCGGTGCACCGCGACCTCATCCACCGCCTCGGCTTTTACCATGTGCCCGTCTCGGCCATCGCCGCCTCGCGGATCGCCGTCTCATTCGTCGCGTTCTACGAAGGCGCTTCCCAGTTCCGGACGGCCGTAGGCTGCATTCGCGAGTACGCCGTCGTCCGTGCCGTGTCGCGCGCGCTGCGGCGCGACCTGCCCGGCCTCACCTGGGCCGGGCGGACCGGCGACGAGGCTCCCTACTATCGGTTCGACCTCGGACCGATCCGGAGCCTGCCCCGGCCGATCACGAACCCCGACCGCCTGCGGGTGCTATTCCGGTACGTGGATGTTGCCGATCTGGAGCAGGCCGAAACGATCCGCAGCCTCAGAACGACGACGAAGCGGACACCTGCTTCGAGGCCGCCCCCCTGTTGACCTCTGGGCCGCAAACTCCTCCTTGCCTCCACGCCCCCGCCGCGATATAAACGGGCGGTCCCCAGTGCAAGGTTCGAGGTTCAAAGTCCGAGGCCCATGGTCCGGGGTCCTGAGTGTGGGGCGCGCAGGACGCGGATGACGGAGTCGCACAGTGAATTCGAGCTGCCCGCCGAAGGTTGACTCCGCCGCCGTCGAACCGCGCTGCGTGCGCTGCAACTGCCCGGTCCCGGACCGGCCGCGGGGGTGCAAGTGGCCCTGCCCGAACTGTGGGTTTCTGTACCCGCTTGGTGACTGCTCGGATTGATCGTTCCCAACCAAGAGAGGAGACTGCCCATGCCGTACGTCAACATCGTGCTGAAAGAAGGTCGGACCGTCGAGCAGAAGCGCGAGCTGGTGAAGGCCGTCACCGACGCCTTTGTCCGCACCGTCAACGTCAAACCCGAGTCGCTGCATATCGTGATCCACGATGAGCCGGGGCACAACATTGCCAGCGCGGGCGTGCTCCTATCCGACAAGTAGCTCCTCAGCCGCGGCATTCTCCTCGCGGCGGCGCGGCGAGGAGAATGCGCGCAGGCCGACCCGGCCGATCTGACCTCAACCGCAGCGGACGACCGATGGACGAACACCACGTCGCGACCTTTTACGATCACGTCGGCAACAGCTACGACCAGACGCTCTATTTCCTCGCCTGCGAGCCGCCCTATCGGACCGAGATTACGCGCCTCACCGCCGGCCGCCGTTTTCGCCGCATTCTGGACATGGGCTGCGGGACGGGGAAGCAGACCGTGGTGCTCGCTCCCCTGGCGGACGAGGTCGTGGCCGTGGACCTATCCGGGTCCTCGCTCGAACAGGCAAAGGCCCGCTGCGCGCAGGCCGGCGTGACGAACGTCCGGTTCCTGCAGGAAAGCATCGTCAACGTGCCGCTCGAGGCCGGCAGTGTGGATGCGATCTTCTCCTACGGCGACGTCATCTCGCACGTCCACGACGCCTTTCAGGCGGTGTTCTGCGAAGCGGCGCGCCTGCTCGGCCCGGGCGGCTTCCTTGCCTGTGAAGTGGACGGCAAATGGGAGCTGGACATGCTCCTCCACAACCCCGAGGAGCGCCGCCGCGCGCGCGCGACCCGCGGGGCCGGCCATTTGCGGATCTGGCACGAGATCCCCTGCAAGACCTTCACGGATCCGGAGCTGCGCGCCGTCCTCCACACGGCCGGCCTGCGCGTGCTCAGCATCCGGGGCGTGAACATCCTGCATTGCCTGCTGCCCGAGCCGGTGCTGATGGGCCTGCCCCGGGACGTGGGCGGCGCCTGGCGGACGGCCTCCGCCCTGCTGCAGGCGGCGGATCGCGCGGTCGGCCGCCTCCCATGGTTCTACCGCCTCGCCTCGACCCGCCTGGTGGTGGCGGGCAAATGAGCCCGCGCCCGGCGGCCCGGGCTGCCGGCACACGCGTGCGCCCGGAGCGGGTGCGGCGGCTGGCCTTCTTCCGCGACTTCACGCTCGATGAAGTGCGCCGGGTGCTTTCCGCCGGCAGCGTCCAGCGCTATGCGAACGGCGAGCTGCTCGCCACCGAAGGGACGCGCAAACAGCGCCGGACCCTCTACTTGGTCCTACGCGGCCACCTGCAGTACATCAAGCGAATCCGCGCCCGCAAGGCGCAGGTCGTGCTGCGTATCGAGCCCGGCGAGGTCGGCGGCTTTCTCACCTTCCTCAACGAGCAACCGTCGCCGGTCACCGTCCGGAGCGTCGGGACGACCGTCGTGCTCGAACTGACGCGCCGGGACCTGCAGGCGCTCGCCGCTGAGCCATCGGTCGTCGGGACGAAGCTCCTCTTCGCCCTGCTGGAGGGAACGGCGAAGCGGCTGGATGGCCTGCTCGGCCGGGTCGCGGCCACCGCCGCCTGGTCGCTCGATCTGGAGCGGCACGTCGCCGCGCTTCCGCTCACCGCCGAGCGGGACGAAATCCCCTGAGACGCCATGATCCGTCTGCTCTGGAAATGTGTATGCCTCGCCCTCATGCTGGGCGTCTTGGGCGTCGGATTCTATTTCTTCCACGGGGTGATGCTCAGGCCTGTCGGGCGGCATCTCATCGCGGCCGACCCGCTGGAGAAAGCCGATTACCTCGTCCTGCTGGCTGGTGCGCCCTATCTGACCGCCCCGGAAGCGGCACGGCTCTACCATGAAGGCTGGGCGCCCGCGATCCTGATCACCAATCAGCCGCGGCCCCCCGGACAAGACGCGCTGCTGCGCCTCGGGGTGCCTGTCAAAGATCGTCAGGAGGTCGCCAAGGACATCCTGGCCGCCTTGCGGGTGCCCGCCCAGGCGGTCCATCCTCTGCCGGTGCGTAGCAGCGATGTTCGCGATGAGCTGGTGGCTGTGCGGCAGTTTCTGGCAGGTCGGGCGAGTCGCGCCGTGATCGTGATCACGCCCAAACGGCAGAGCGGGCGCGCGAAGCATCTCTGCACTGAGGCACTAGCCCCGGCGATCGTCTGTAGCAGCCGGCCAGCCGGCGACGATCCCTTCGACCCGGCACACTGGTGGAGCGATTGGCGACAGGTGGGAGACGTCGCCAGCGAGTACGCCGCGCTGGCGGTCGATCTGGGTCGGACCTGGTGGCAGCGATTCCTGAGCCCTGCCGCAGTCCCGCCCGCCGTTACGATCCGCTGAGGGGGAATCCACATGCCGGCGGTGCCTGTTGACGCCGCGATGCTGCACGAGGTGCTGGGGCGACGCGATCTCTTGGTGCGGGCCATCACCGAAAGCATCGCCTCGGGCGATTGGGATCCGGTCATGGCCGCCTTCGACGGCCTGCTCGCCGCCTTGGCAACGCTCGAGGCCAGTTTGTCTCGAACCTCCGACACCTGAGACGTGGCGTGCAGTTTCCGATTGCTGCCGGAATAAACCGTTGGTATGCTCTCGGCTCTCTAGCGGATTCTTCCCGGACCCGGTGAGGAGGCAGGCATGGCAGAGCGAGCGCACGCGGTCGAGGCCAAGAAGAAAAGCCTGGTGCCCAAGATCGTCGCTGTGTTAATTGCCCTCTTGGGCTGCATTATCGCGGCCCTTCCGGCCGTGTTCGGGATACAGGGCGATCCGGTGCCCGTGATCCTGGTCGGCTGCGGTGTCACCGTCCTCGCCCTCGGCACGTTTCTGTTCTTCTCGTTGTAGCCGCCCGACAATTCGACAGCGATCTCCGACAGCGAAAAACCGTGTTCGTGCTCGTGCTCGAGCCCGACCGCTCCTGCCTTTTTTCTCTGTCCCTGTCCCTATCGCTGTCGCCCCGTCTCCGGAAACGCGAGGGAATCCACGAAGATCTCTTCGAAACGCGGGTGCTTGGACAACTCGAAGTAATCCACGTGCCGCGCCAGCTCTTCGGCCCGGCGGCGCATGACACGCGAGAGCAGCGTCATCCGGGAGCCCTGCCCGGCGGCATTGCCCACCCCCGTAATACGCTCTTTCGGAATGGCCGTCGGCAAAAGCTCGATGCCGAGCGCGCTCTGCTTGTCGATGTAATTGCCGAACGCCCCCGCCAGCGCGACAGACGCTATGGCGTCGGGTGCGATCCCCAGCTCGTCCATCAGGATGCGGACACCGCAGCAGATCGTCGCCTTCGCCAGTTGCAACTGGCGGATGTCATTCTGAGTGATCGTCACGCGGGGGCTGGCCGACAGGACGAACTCCCACTGGTGGCCTTCGCCCTGAATCCGATCCAGGAGCCGCGGCGGCAGCTTGCCATCCAGGGCCGGGCGGGGCAGCAGCCTGCCGCCCGGATCCACGATGCCGCGGCGGAGCAGCTGGTGCACCGCATCAATCAAACCCGAGCCGCAGATGCCCCGGGGCTCCCCGTCGCCGATGGTCCAGAATCGGACGTCGCCGTCGATCCGCACCCGGTCGATTGCCCCGGCACTTGCGCGCATGCCATGGCGGATCTCCGCTCCCTCGAAAGCCGGCCCCGCCGGCGCCGAGCAGGCCAGGATGCGCCCGTGTGAGCCCAGCGCCATCTCGCCGTTGGTGCCGATGTCGACGGCCAGACGGATCTCGGGTGATTCGTCCATCCCCGTGGCCATGATCACGGCCAACGTGTCGGCCCCGACGTAGGCCCCGATCAAGGGCAGGAAGTACACCCAGGCATTGGGGAGGGCCAAGCCCAACTCGCTTGCCCGCACCTGGACGGCGTCCCGGGTGACGGCAACGTACGGGCTCGCCACCAGCGGTCCGGGCGGAATGCCGAGCGCGAGGTGGTACATCAGCGAGTTGCCGACAATCGTGACGTAGTACACCTGCCGGGGATCCACCGCGGCGCAACAGTCGGCCAGGATCTGGTTCAGCGTGTCCCGCACCGCCTCTTGCAGATCCCGCAGTCCGCTGGGCGACTGGATGGCGTGCGTCGCCCGCGTGATGACGTCGGCGCCCCAGGGCTGCTGGCCGTTGAGGCGGGCCGAACGGGCGACCTCGCGGCCCGAGAAGAGATCGATGCAGTAACCGACCACGCTGGTGGTCCCGATGTCGAACGCGACCCCGTATGCCTGATTGCTCCGGTCGCCGGCCTCGACCGCCAACAGTTCTCGGCTCTCTGCATGTTCCCAGACGGTCGCCGTCGCCGAAAAGTTCGCGTCGCGCAAGGTGCCCGGGAGCGTGCGCAGGGCGGCTGGTCCAGCCCACAGCGGTCCGAGCAAGGTCCGAAGCCGCTCGAGGTCGGCCAGGTCGTCGTGCGGCGCGGGCGGTGGGAGCGTGAGCGCATGCTTGCTGAGCAGCGGCTCGGGGCAGATCGTAATCTCGGTGTAGCCCCCTTTTTCCAGGATCTCTTCCTCGATCGCCACCTCGACCGCCCCCGCGGGGCGGGCCTGACAGGCAAGGCGGACGCCGCGTGCCAGATCCTCGGCCGACAGCAGCTCCTCTTCGAGGGGGGTCGGCGGGTCCATCGGGCCTTTCGGCTCGCACGTGCACTTGGCGCACTTGCCGCGGCCCCCGCACAGCGAGGGCAAAAACAGACCGGCCTGTCGCGCCAAATCGAGCAGGGTGGCGTCGCCCTCGACTCGCTGGCGCGCGCCGCGCGACAGGAAGGTTGCGCTTGGGGCTGTCATGACGGCATCGGACGGGAATTCGCTGGTATCAAACGCACTCCGCACAGACGAGCGCCTCTCCGATCGACGAGGCACTCGGTAGCCGGTTACATTTGGAGTCGATCAGGCCCGCTGTGCGCCGCGTGGCGGGCGTGCCGCGCGTGCATCCAGCGGTAGAGCCGCTCGCGGTAGAGGTAGGCGAGGACGATGGCGATCCCAGCCACCACGAGGTAGAGCACGAATTCGGTGTACTGGGCGTCCCGGACCTTGGCGCCCTGTAACGACAGCAGCCAGGTTCCCGGCAGCCGGCCAACCGTGCAGACCACGAAAAACGGCCAGAACTGGATCGGGCTGACGCCAAGCAGGAAGCAGAGATAATCCTTGGGGAAACCCGGGATCAGGAAACAGATGAACGTGACCAGCTCGCCGCCGGCCTTCGAGATAAAGTCGAACTTGTGGTACACCTCGTCCGACACCACGCGGTGGACGATCGGCAGGCCCAGCCAACGGGCCAGGAGAAACGCTATGACCGACCCGAGGGTCAGACCTATCGTCGAGTAGATGAATCCGATCCACGTCCCGAACAGGTACCCGCCTAAAATGCCGGTGGCCTCGCCGGGAATCGGGGCGAGCACAACCTGCAAGGCCTGGATGACAATGAAGGCCAAGGGCGCAAACGGCCCGAAGCGGCGCAAGTATTGACTGACCGCGCGCTTGCTGGAATAGAATCGGGCCAAATCGCGGTACTCGGCCATGAGCGGATTGTCGGAAAAACAGAAGTACATAATGGCCGCGACACAGACCGATCCCACGACGCCCAGGATGGCCCAGAGGGCTAAACGGCGGCTCCGCGCCGCCTCCGTTTGGCCTTTCCTTTCGTCGCCCTTTGGTCCCATACGGCCCTCAGTATAGCGACAGCCCCCACTTCCGTCACCCAAAAGCACTCAGCGCTTCCGCACGCGGTGCAGCCAGAGCAGATTGGTCGTGCCGCGGGCAAACAGGGGGGCGCCGGCGACGATGACCAAGGCGTCACCGGGCTCCACCAAACCGTCGGCCAGCAGGCCGGCCTCGATCTTGGGCAGATCGTCCGTGGACTTGAGGATTTCGATCACCCGCGGCGCCACGCCCCAATGCAGGCAGAGCCGCCGCTGGATGGATTCCGAGGGCGAGAGGGCAAAGATGGGCACATCGGGTCGGTATTTCGAGATCAACCGGGCCGTCAGCCCGCTCTGCGTGAATGCCACGATCGCTTTTGCCTTCAATTCGCCGGCCGCCCGGCACGCGGCTTCGCTGATCGCGTCGGGGAAGGTCGAGGCGCGCTCGACCGTGGTCGCCCAGGCCGGCAACGCGGCTTCGGCAATGAGCGCGATGCGGGCCATCACTTTGACCGCCTCGACGGGATACTTGCCCGCGGCGCTCTCGGCCGACAGCATCACGGCATCCGTCCCGTCCAGGATTGCATTGGCGACGTCGGACGCCTCGGCCCGCGTGGGCCGCGGGTTGCCTACCATGGATTCGAGCATCTGGGTGGCCGTGATCACGGGAAGCGCCCGGCGTCGGGCGCGCTGGATCACGTCTTTCTGGACCAGCGGCACTTGTTCCAGCGGCAGCTCGACGCCGAGGTCGCCGCGGGCCACCATCACCCCGTCCGCCGCATCCAGAATGGCGTCCAGGTTCTGGATCGCCTCCGGCTTTTCCAGCTTCGCGATGACCGGCAGGTCGGACTGCAATTCGGTAATCCAGGCCTTGACCTGCCGGATGTCCTCGGCGCTGCGCACGAACGACACCGCGACCATGTCCACGCCCTGGCTGATGCCAAAGGCCAAATCCTCGCGGTCCTTGGGAGTCATCGCCGTGGCACTGACGGCAACGCCGGGCAGGTTGATGCCCTTGTTGTC
>DATJQT010000276.1:0-1598 GCA_035505475.1 Vulcanimicrobiaceae bacterium | reverse complement strand
TGGCCGCTGAACGGGCGGCTACGCTCGCCTTTGCCGCTGGCGCGGGCCCGGGAGCAGGTTGCAGCTCGGCTCGTTTCGTGATCGTCGCATTCTCTGCGGCGACCGCCGGCACCACATCCGCTCGGGCTTGGCGGAGCTGTGCCAACGTCTCCCGTGAAGGCTGCCAGTACCCCCTCTCCACCACCGTCAGCATCCGGTCCAACATCGCTTGGTAGGCGGCCAGGTTTTCCGCGGCTTTGAACTTCTCGCGGATGTCGAGCCTGTTGCGGTCCTGGACATAGACCTCGAACATCTCCTGCCACCTGGCCGCACCCACCGCCTCCGGCACAGTCACTTGCCAGCCCCACAAGTTGTCCGTCACCTGTCGGATCATTCGCGCTCCGGCATAACCTTCCTTCAGCATGGCCTCGATCCACTTCGGATTGAGATACCGCGCTCGCATCTCACGGCCCATGTAGCGCTCCAGTGTCATCGTCTCCCCGGACCTCGGATTGCTCAGATCCGCCACGAGCGTGTCCGCCGCCTTGCCGTTCACTGTGCGCACAGCCATCGCCGTGCCGCCGAGGTACTGGTAGAAGTCGTCGCTGTCGATCGCGCCGTAGATGTTCGACGAGCGGCTGTGAATCACCCCCTTCGCTCCCTTGAGCGCCAGCCGCAACACCGTGGGGGAAAGGTCCCC
Organism: Vulcanimicrobiaceae bacterium; assembly: GCA_035505475.1. Lineage (GTDB taxonomy): Bacteria > Methylomirabilota > Methylomirabilia > Methylomirabilales > 2-02-FULL-66-22 > 2-02-FULL-66-22. The sequence continues at coordinate 919 of DATJQT010000276.1, read as the reverse complement.
GTTCGTGCCGCCCCGCGCGCGAGCGCCCCAAAAGCCCTGCCCAAACAAATGGCTCATCCGATTGAAGAACACGCTGGGCACATCGTGCTGGTCATTCCACGTGTCCGGATGGTGAATCGCCTGCTCCAAGCCGGTCCCATAGGCCCCGGACGGCACGCTGAACAACCGCACCGAGGCCAACCGCTCCGCCTCCAGCGGATCCACCCCCTGCTCCTCAAGTTCGGCGCTGGCCAAAAGGATGTTGGCCCAGATCGGGTTATCCTTGCTCTCATCGGTCTTCACCAGGTTCACCGCCTGGTCCATCAGTTGCATGAGGACCGGGAACAAGTCCCGGTAAAGCCCCGATGGAATGACCGTAACGTCCACGCGCGGGCGGCCCATCGCCTCCCGTGAAATCATTTCCACACCTTGCACGCGGCCTCGCGCGTCCCACTTCGGCCGCACCCCCAGCAGCGCCAGGATTTGCGCCTCCATTACTCCCTCATGCCGGCTCGTTTCCGTGCCCCAAAGATTAAACACCAGCCGGTCGGGGTAATCCCCGCCATGGCGATTTCGATACGACTCCACCAGCTCGCCTGCCATCCGTGAGCCCGCTGCGAACGTTGCCGCCGACGGCAGCCGCGCGGGATCGAAGCCGTAGAAGTTCTTTCCCGTCGGCAATGCCTCGGGATTGCGGATGGGATCGTTGCCCGGCCCGGCCGAAACGTAACGCCCCGCCAGCCCAGCGGACAGCGCCTCCAACTCAGCGCGGCCGGAGGCCTCGATGCGAGACATCAGCTCCGCTTTCCGCCTCGCATGCGTCTCCGGTGCCAGGTCGGGCTCCAGCGAAAGAATCGCCTCGGCCGTCGCCGCCCGTTTTGCCTCATCAGGCGAAACACCAAACGTGTGCATTCCGAACGGCGTCATCCGCTCGCCGATC
>DATJQT010000275.1:0-13136 GCA_035505475.1 Vulcanimicrobiaceae bacterium | reverse complement strand
TTCGCGCTGAAGCGGACGGCCTACCAGCTCCAGCAGATGATCGAGGTGGGTATCAAGAAGGACGACCTCTTCTATCAGGTCAAGGTCCGCGTGGCGTCCGCGGTTGACGCGCGGATGGGTGGCCTGGCCGAACCCGTCATGACGTCCGGCGGCTCGGGCAATCAGGGCGTGCTGACCATCCTTGTGCCCTATCTGGTTGGAACGGACCGCCAGGTTCCGCTGCGCACCATCCAAGAAAGCATTGCGATCAGCCACGCCATGAATTCGTACATCAAGTGCTTCATCGGCGAGCTGTCGGTGCTCTGCGGCTGCGCGATTGCCGCCAGCGTCGGGGCGGCGATTGCCCTGGTGTACCAGCAGGCCGGCATCGACATGCAACGAATCGCGTTCGCGATTGACAACGTGATCGGCGACCTGTGCGGGATTATCTGCGACGGGGCCAAGCCCGGTTGTTCGATGAAGATCGTCAGCGGGGCAGATACCGTCATTCGATCGGCCTTCATGGCGATCGCCGGGTTCGGCTTATCCGCTCAAGACGGCGTGTTGGGCCACACCCCAGAGGAGTCGATCCAAAACCTGAGCAAGGTGTCGCTCGAGGGAATGGGGTTGGTTGATCCGACCGTGGTCAATATTCTGGAGAGCAAATCGTTGCGGCGCGGCTGCGCGTAAGTACCGCGTAAGTGATCTGTCTGTTTTACGCTCACACCGGCCAGCGCTCGCCGTGCCAGCACATTTCCCAGAACTGCCATTCGTACCGGCTGGAGGTTTCGAATAACGATAGGAGCCGCTCTCGCTTCTGTGCAGATAGCCCGTCGGCCAATCGGTTCGTCTCTCCTTTCAGCCAATCGGCGGCGTCCACGAATTCCGGCGACACGTATTGTACTATCCAATCGGTGTACCGGTGCTTGCTTCCCGCGCTTCTTGCTGCCAGATGCTGGGCGACATAGACGTATCCCCAGGAGCACGGCAGCAGCACCGCCGTTAAATCCGCCATGTCGCCGTCCGCTGCCGTCCGCAACAGGAAATCCACGTAGGCCCGCGTGGTCGGCCAGAGCGGCGTTGTCTCCAGTTCAGCCGCTGGAATCCCAAACCCGTTGGCGTACTCGCGATGCAACGCCATTTCCGTATTGAGAGTGAGATGGAGCACGCCCGCATACCAACCCATGGATTCGAGCCGGTCCGATTTGGCCACGGCCCAGGCGAAGATTCGAGCAAAATCCTTGAGGTAGAGATAGTCTTGGCAAATCCAATTGCGGAAACGTGCCTCCGGCAATGATCCATCGCCGAGGCCGATCACGAACGGATGGGCTAGCTGGGCATCCCAGATCGGCTGAGCTCGCGTGAACAATTCGTCGGTGAACGCCATGGCGGCTCCTCTCTCCGTGAAGATGGCACGACTGTACGCAGGTGACGGGGACCGGTCAACTATCTCATTTTCACCGCGGAGACGCAGAGGCCGCAGAAGTTCGGTCGTATCGAAAAATGGAACCTATTCTCAGTGCCCTCCGCGCCTCTGCGGTGAATCCTGCCCCTGAGGCCATCTGCTTGACGGCCGCGTGTGCCTGGGATACCGTTTCTGCCTCTGTCTACCTCATCGTCTGGAGACGCGGCAATGGACGTGGTGGCCCTTGGCGATGCCATGATCAGCTTCTCGCCGCCGGGTGCGCTCCGGTTAGAGCAGGCGCACCAGTTCGAGGTCTGGCCCACCGGGGCCGAGGCGAACGCCGCCGTGGCCATGGCCCGCTTAGGCGTCTCGGTCGGATGGTTCTCGAAGCTGCCGGATAATCCGCTCTCGCACATGATGGTCTCCGCGGTTGCGCGCCACGGGGTGGATACGTCGCGCGTGATCTGGACGCCGGAGGGTCGCATCGGCACCTTGTATTACGAGCGCGCCGCGCCGCCCCGCCCGGCACGGGTCTGGTACGACCGCCAGGGGTCCGCATTCACCACGATGACGGTGGCGGAGATCGATTGGTCGTACGTCACAGCGGCCAAGATTGTTTTGATGGCAGGTACTGCGCCAGCGCTCAGTCCGACACTTCAAGAGACGACGCGGCGCATCGCCGAGAACGTCCGCGCTGCCGGCACGCTGTTCGCGCTCGACGTGAACTACCGTGCCAAGCTGTGGACGCCCGATGCCGCTGCCAATTACTTCTCCGCGCTCTTGCCGCTGGTCAGTATTCTTTTCTGCGGCGTTCGGGATGCCGAGCGGCTGTTCCGGCTGACCGGCGAGCCGGAATCTATTGCCAGACACATGCAGGATCGCTTCGGAATTCCGGTGGTCGTCATCACCTCCGGGGCGGCCGGCGCCATAGCGGTCAGCGATCAATGTCACCATGCGCCCCGCCTACCGCCGGTCAGCGTTCTCGATCCGGTTGGTGCCGGCGACGCCTTTGCAGGAGGGTTCCTCGCCGGGTATCTCGAGGGCGGGGTGCGGCAAGGGTTGAAAATCGGCGCCGCGGCCGGCGCACTCCACTGCACGATCCTGGGTGACTTGGCGTACATCACCCGCACGGAAATAGACGAACTGATCGCCTTGGGCGATCAGGAGATCCAGCGCTAACGCACGAATATTAACTATATCCCGGTTGGCGGCCTGGTGGCAGTCTGCGCTTGACTTTGCGTGTCGGCTCCGAGGATGATAGCGTTTGCCTATCAGGACCGCTGTGCCATAGGGGGGTGCATCATGGGGATTTTCGGACAGCAAGCGCGGAAAGATGACGCGGCCAACGCGGCGTCGAAGCTCGAGCCCGAGCCAGTGCGAGCCACTCCGGCACCGCCTTCGCCCGCGCGGAACACGGAGGACAAGTTTATGGCCGTCAACAAACCCGGCATTTCCGAGTCCGTCCTCGCCTCGGGACTGACCATCGAGGGGAAGATCGAAGGGGATGGGAACATCCGTGTGGCTGGACGGTTCAAGGGACAGGTGAACGTCAAAGGACAAGTGACGATCGAGCCGGGCGCCTCGATCGATGGCGAACTGCACGCGGATACGGTCCTCGTAAGCGGCGAAGTCCGCGGCCAGATCCAGGCCGGGTCGCGCGTGGAGTTGAAAGACTCCGGCAGCCTGATCGGCGATCTCAAAGCCGGCACCCTGACCGTGGCGGCCGGTTCGAAGATGCGGGGTAAGGTGGAGTTCGGGTGGAAAGACGGTGAAATCGAGAACGTGAAGCAGGCCGAGCTGCGGCTTGGAAAGGTTCAATGAGCCCTGGCGTCACGGGGGAATCTTGGCAGTGCCCGCATTGCGGGGAAACCATCCTGCGGAGCGCGATCGCCTGTCCGGCGTGCAACCGGCGGCTGCGGTTCGACGCTGCCAGTCTGGTCGCCTCGGCCGGGCAGAGCGCCTGTCCGCTTGCCATCGAGAGTACCATACGCCACCCGGAGGGGAATGCCGCGGAATACTCGCTGCTGGTCGAGGTGCACGATGACCGGGGAGAGCTCTTGGCGCGGCGAGTGGTCGGGGTCGGGGGGTTGAAATCGGGGGACGTTCGTAAAGTGACGGTTCGCTTCGAGGTGCAGGTCCCGGAGAAAGTCTCACCGCCTTCCGCCTCGTAATCTGGTCTTTCTTCTGCGTAGTGGATCGCCTAAACCCAAATGCCCCGCCTTGTCATCTGCTTGAGCCGGGGCGTTTCACCGCGGAGGCGTAGAGGGCGCGGAGGAAAGTAGAATTTTCGCAAACCGCAAGAATTCGAACAGCATCCACCGCTGATGGTCGGTGCGGACAACAAGAGCCTTCTCTGCGTGCTCCGCGTCTCTCTCTGCGGTGGATCTGGAATGATTCGGGATCGTAGGCCTTGCCACATCGGAGGTTCGGTATGTCTGATCGCGACCTGTGCTTCGCCCCAGCCACCACGCTCATGCGGATGTTCCGCGCGCGACAGGCGTCGCCGCTGGAAGTCATGCAGGCGGTCCACGCCCGTATCGACGCCGTGAATCCGGCGGTCAATGCCTATGTCACGATCGCCCGCGATGCTGCGCTGGTCCAGGCGCGGGCGGCGACCAAGGCACTCAAGCCCGGGGCCGTTTTGCCGCCCCTGCACGGGATTCCGGTCTCGATCAAGGATCTGACGCCCACGAAGGGCATCCGGACGACCTGGGGCTCGAAGATCTTCGAGCACCATGTGCCTGAAGAGGACGCGCTGATCATCGAACGCCTCAAGGCGGCCGGCGCCATCGTGGTCGGCAAGACCAACACGCCGGAGTTCGGTGCCGGCGCGAACACGTTCAACGCCGTATTCGGCGCAACGCGCAATCCGTGGAATCCTGCCCTGACGTGCGGGGGGTCGAGCGGCGGTGCCGCCGTGGCGCTCGCGACCGGCATGGGGCCGATCGCGCAAGGGTCGGATCTCGGTGGGTCGCTCCGTATCCCGGCGGCGTTCTGTGGTGTGGTGGGCTTTCGTACCAGCCCTGGGCTGGTGCCGGGCTACCCGCGGGAGCTGGCGTGGGACTGCCTCTCGGTCGATGGGCCGATGGCGCGCACGGTCTCGGACACGGCCCTCATGCTGTCGGTGATCGCGGGGCCGGATGACCGGTCGCCGATGTCGTATGCGGTGGACACGCGGTCATTCCTCCGGGCGATGCGTGCGCCGTCGGTCGCTGGGTGGCGTATTGCCTGGACGCCGGACCTCAACGGGCTGATTCCCGTTGATGCCACAGTGGCGTCTGTGGCTGCTCAGACCACACGGGTGTTCCGGACGCTAGGCGCCAAAGTCGAAAACGCTAGCCCGGACATGAAAGAGGTAAACGACATCGTCCTGACCACGCGTGGCCTCTCCATGGTGGCCCATCACGCCGAGAAACTGCCCAAGTGGCGCGAGCAGATGCAGGCGGGCCTGGTCTGGAACATCGAGCAGGGGCTCAAGCTCACGCCGGAAGAGATCGGGCGAGGCGAACGGTTGCGGACGGCGCTCTGGCATCGCGTCCGGAAGTTCTTCGAGCGCTACGATCTGTTGATTTTGCCCACGGTGGCCGTGCCGCCGTTCCCGGTCGAGCAACCGTATCCGGCCTCGATCAACGGCCGGGTCCTCGAGCACTACACGCAATGGTTCTTCCTGACCTACGCCATCACGCTGACCGGGCTGCCGGCGATCTCGATCCCGTGCGGCTTCACGCCGGACGGTTTACCGGTCGGCCTCCAGATCGTCGGCCGCCGCCGCCAGGAAACCGCGGTCCTCGCCGCCGCCGCGGCATTCGAGCGCGCCGCGCCCTGGGCCGGGTGCATTCCACCGGTCGTGAAGTAGGGGCCGAGATACGCACCGCTGATGCGCAGAGGACGCAGAGGAAGCTTTAGTCTAGTTAAGGACCGAAGCCCAAAACGCACACAGTCCTCTCTGCTCTTCCACGGTGCGTTGTGCGCAATCGGTTGCTGGGTTGAGTGTAACGTGATAGTTTCAGTCGCCATTTTGGCAAATACACACTGTCCGCATGGGGCGGGCATTGAGGGGGATAGGATGCGCAGCGACACTGTCAAGAAGGGGTACGATAAAGCGCCGCATCGGAGCTTGCTCCGCGCGGTGGGATTGACCGACGCGGATTTCGATAAGCCGTTCATCGGCGTGGCGAACTCGTTCGTCGGCATCATTCCGGGCCATGTCCACCTGCAGGAGGTCGGCCGTCAGGTCCGCGAAGCCATCCGGGAGGCCGGCGGCGTCCCGTTCGAGTTCAATACCATCGGAGTGGACGACGGGATTGCGATGGGCCACACCGGAATGCGCTATTCTCTGCCCAGCCGCGAATTGATCGCCGATGCGATCGAGACGATGGCCGGGGCCCACTGCTTCGACGGGCTGGTGCTGATCGGCAACTGCGACAAGATCGTTCCGGGCATGCTGATGGCCGCGATGCGCGTCAATATCCCGGCGATCTACGTCAGCGGCGGTCCGATGGCGGCCGGGAAGACGGCCGCAGGAAATGTGGTTGACCTCGCCAGCATCTTCGAGGGTGTGGGCGCGTACTCGGCCGGCAAGATCGACGACGCGGCCCTGCTCGAATTGGAGCGCAAGGGCTGCCCGACCTGCGGCTCGTGCTCCGGGATGTTCACGGCCAATTCGATGAACTGCCTGGCCGAGGCGCTGGGCATGGCGTTGCCCGGGAACGGTACGATTCTCGCCGTCGACGAGCAGCGGAAAGAGTTGTACCGGTCCGCCGGGCGGCAGATCCTGTCGCTGATCGCCCGCGACTTGAAGCCCCGCGACATCGTGAACCGCGAGACGATTGACAACGCTTTCTGCCTCGACATGGCGATGGGCGGGTCCACCAACACGGTCCTCCACACGCTCGCGATTGCCCACGAAGCCGGCGTTCCCTACACGCTGGATCGCATCAACCAGCTGTCGGATCGCGTCCCGTACCTTTGCAAAGTCAGCCCGGCGGGTCACCACCATGTCGAGGACGTGGATCGCGCTGGGGGGATCAGTGGCATCTTGAAGCGGCTCGCGGAAAAAGGCGATCTTCTGAAGCTCGATCGCCCGACCGTGTCGGGCAAGACGCTCGGCGAGGTCATCCGGGGCGCCGCCGTCACAGACGAGGACGTGATCCGCCCTCTCGCCAATCCCTACCGCGCGACCGGCGGCCTGACGGTCGTCTTTGGCAATCTCGCGCCGGAAGGCGGGGTGGTCAAGGCTGGGGCCGTTGCCCCCGAGATGCTGCGGCACGAGGGACCGGCAGTCATCTTCGAATCGCAGGACGACGCCTTGGCCGGCATCCTGAACGGCAAAGTGAAAGCCGGCGACGTGGTCGTCATCCGGTACGAGGGGCCGCGCGGCGGTCCGGGCATGCAAGAGATGCTCTCGCCGACGTCGGCGCTAATGGGGCGCGGCCTTGGGAATGCCGTCTCGTTGATCACCGATGGGCGTTTTTCCGGCGCGAGCCGGGGTGCCTGCATCGGACACGTGTCACCCGAGGCCGCGGCCGGCGGCCCGATCGGATTGCTCAAGCCGGGGGACCGCATCCGTATCGATATCGAGAAGCGCCTGCTCGAGATCGAATTGAGCGAGGCGGAGCTCAAAGCCCGCAAGGCTGCCTGGAAGCCATCGCCGCCGAAGGTGAAATCGGGCTGGCTGGCCCGCTACGCGAAGATGGTCACCTCCGGTAGCCAGGGCGCGGTGCTCAAAGACGATTGAGTATGAGCGAACGCATTTTGGAAGCCACCTGACGAAATCCCCCCACCGCCTCCCTTTACGAAAGGGGGGGTGGTGGGGGGATTTGGCATTTTGGCCGGGTGCCCGCCTTCCCGTTCGGCGTGGTAGGGTACTCCGATCGATCCTGATCCGAGCAGCGCGATCCTTCAATTCCTTGTGTTCCGAGAAGGGTCGTCGTTTGTGTCCAACCAAGCTGGGGGCGGTGTGGGGCGTCGGGCAGATACTGGGTATGCGGTGGCGGATCGTGCCTATTGGCGACGGCTCACCGCGCTGTTTTGCGGGGGCTGGTTCATCATTTATGCTGACCGCACGGTCCTGTACCCGCTGCTCACGGCCGTCGCCAAGGAGTTCGGTCTTACTGGCGTCCAGACCGGTCTGATCACCGGCACCTATTTCGCTTGCTATGTGAGTGCGCAGCTTTCCGCCGGATTCCTGGCCGAGCGGTACGGGCTGAAACGGATCCTGGTGCTGTTTGCCTACATCGCGGCGTTCGGTCTGGTCGGGTTCGTGTGGGCGGGCAATTTCCATCTGCTCCTTCTCGTCGCCGGCCTGCACGGCGCGGGCGCCGGAGCGTATTTCGGGATGGCGTATAGCATCGCCATCCACACCATTCCCGGGCCCGAGCGCGGGCGGGCGGCCGGGATCATCAACGGCGGCATGGCGCTTGGCTTGGTTGCCGGGTTTGCCCTGGCCGGCCCGCTGTTTTATGCCACTGGAAGCTGGCGGACGCCGTTCCTCATTCTCGCGGTGCCGACGTTTTGCATGGCCTGGCTTTTTCAGGCGGTGGTGCGGGATGTGCACGTGCCGCGCCGTCGCTCCACTGGAATCGCCGAGCTCGTGAAGGATTCGGTCCTGCTCCGGATGAACCTGGCGGGCTTCTGCGTGCTCTACGGTTGGTGGATGCTCCTGTCCTGGGGGCCGGTGTTCCTGCAGATTGAACGCGGCATCAGCTTGACGCTGTCCGGCGTGTACACGCTGGCGATCGCCATCACGGCGCTGCCGTCCGGCATCCTGCTTGGCCGCTGGTCCGATCGGGTTGGACGAAAACGCCTCATCTTGTGTATGCTGCCGCTCATGGCTGCGTCGGTGGCCTCTGTGGCGCTCGTCAGTTCCCATGTGGGCCTGTTGTTCTTGTTGCTGGCGTACGGGGCCTTCGGAAAACTCGCCTGGGATCCCTTGGCCATCTCCTGGCTGGGGGACACAGTCGCCCGCCAGCGGCCCGAGTCGGTCGCGGTGGCGGTCTCCGTGTTCTCGTTCCTCAGCGTGTTGTCGGCCGTGGTCGGGCCGCCCGTCACCGGGTGGATCAAAGACCTGACCGGTTCACTGGCAGCCGGCTTCTATGTGGCGGCAGCCATTGTCTTGGTCGCATTCCTGCTCTCGGTCGGACTCCCCGATACGGCCGGGCGGCAGGCGAAGGCATGAGCATGGTGCGTGGATGCCGTATTTTTCAGCTCGCGGCCGCTCTGGCTGTGCTGATGATTTGGCTTGCTGCGCCGCTGTTTGTGCGGCCCGTCCATGCCGGCGCTGCGCGGACCCCGCCCACGAAGGCGCCGCCGGCCAAGCCTGTCCCGCAGGCCGAGCAGACAACGCCGCCCATCCGCATTCTGGTCGTCGGCAGCGAGGCCGAGGCCCAAGCCGTCCTCGACGCGGTCAAGGCCGGCAAGCCGTTCGAAACGTTGGTCCGGGAAAAGTCCATTGGCCCGGAAAAAGAGCGGGGCGGCTATCTGGGCCGGGTGGACGCTGCCACACTGTCGCCCGAGGCAGCGGCGGCACTGGCCAAGACGCGGCCGGGTGAGGTTAGCACCATCTTCCGCGTTGAGAAGGGCTTCGGCATCCTGCAGGTCGTGGCGGAGAAGGACGCGCGAGAACTCGACGCCCAGGTGCGGCGGGAAGACGGGTCGGACCTGCTTCGTCGCGGTGTGGAGATGGGCCGCGCGGGGGACCTCGAGGGCGCCGTCGCGCTGCTTCGGCAGGCCGTGGAGCGCGATCCGACCCTGGCCAACGCCTATTACAATCTGGCCATCGCGTATCGTCGGCTGGGGCGCACCGACGAAGCGATTGCTAGCATGCGAGAGACGACCCGCCTGCAGCCGAAAGATTTCGACGCCTTCATGCGCCTCGGAGATTGGCTGGCGGCGGGCGGCAAGACCGAAGACGCGATCGCGCAGTACGAAAAGGCATCGCTCATCCGAATGGATTCGCAGGAAGCCTGGCGGGCGCTTGCCAAGGCGTATGAAACGGCCGGCCGCGACAAGGATGCGTTGGGAGCCTACCGGAGATTGCTTGCGCTCACCGGGCAGAGCGAGCCGAGCGTGATTGAGACCTGTCTCCGGCTTGCGATCAAGCTCCAGGATGGTCCGGCGGCTGTGGATGTGGCTGAACGTCTCTCGAAAATCCGTCCCACGCATGAATCCTTTCTATTACTCGGAGATGCGTACCTGCTCAACAGCCAATGGCAGGAGGCGATTCGGGAATACCAAAAAGGCATTCTCCTCGCGCCAAACTCTGTCCAGGGACGGCTCGGGCTCGGCAAGGCGTACGCCAAGACCGGCCAGCTCGAGCCCGCGGCGGAGCAGTTCCTGAAAGTCGTTCAGCTCCAGCCCGACCGCCCGGACACCTACCAGGAATTAGCGAGCGTGTACGAGCAGATGGGGCGCCTGGATCTCGCAATCGTGGCGATGCGGGATGGGGTCGCTGCCGCTGCACGCATCACGCCGGCCGCACAGGCGGAACTCGCGGACCGCTTGGCCACGCTCTACGACAAGGCGGGCATGAGCCGCGATGCCGAATTGCAGAGGGAGCGCGCCAAAGCCCTGCGGTCGCCATAAGCCTCGTAGTTCCTCGGTTCAAGGTTCAACGTTCGAGGTTCAACCTCAACGCCCAAGGTCCAAAATCCCGCGCCAACGTCCGACGTCCAAAGTCCAACGTCAAGAGTCCAATGGCGCAAGGGGCAAGGTGAGAGCCGAAGCATTCTCTGCGGGCTTCTGCGCCCCGAACTCGTCCTGCGTACTGAGTTGAGAACCTCGCACCTCGAACTTTGAATCCTGAACCTCGATCTTTGACCTGTCCATCGCTTTGTATACAATTCTTGCCAATCTGCCACTTTTTACCTAGTCCACGTTGACAATCTCAGTACCCAAGCGTACAAAGTGACCCTGGGAGGCACTTCGGGTTAATCAATGGATACAAAGGATAGGTCAAACGACTCTCCCGCGCGAGAGCGAGCGTACGAGTTCTTGAAGGAAGCCGTCCTCACGGGCCGGTTCAGTCCGGGGGAGCGGCTGGCGGAAGAGCACCTCGCCAAGACGATGGGCTTCAGTCGGACGCCGATTCGCGAGGCGCTCCACAAGCTTGAGTCGGAAGGGCTGATCAAGCCCATGGCGACGCGGGGCTTCGTCGCCTCGCAGGATTCACCGGAAGAGGTGGATGAACTCTTCGAGATCCGTGCCGTCCTCGAGGGGTACGCGCTGCGGGTGATCTGCGGCCGCATGGATGACGGCATCCTCGTGCAACTGGAAGATTGCATCGCGCGGGCGGAAGAGGCGCTGAAGGCAGAGTCCCTCGATAGAGTGTTCGAATGGAATACCCGGTTCCACGACATCCTGCATGAGGTCGTCACCGATCGGCGGCGGCTCTATCATCAAATGGTCACCATGCGGCAATATGTCCTGCGCTACCGCAAAAACACGCTGCAATATCCCGATGGCGGCCAGCGGACGGTTGACGGGCATCGCAAGATCCTGATGGCCTTGAGACTCCGCGACCCCGATCTGTGCGAGCGGGTCATGCGGGAGCATATCCAGCAGTCCAAAACGGATGCGTTGCAGTTCCTTTTTCCTCAGAAGGAGGTGCAGTGAGTATGGCCAAGCACATCGAGGTGCTGGTTGAGAAGTGCACGGGCTGCAAGCTGTGCGAGCTGGCCTGCTCCGCCGTGAAGAAGGGCCATTTCAATCCCCGGGACTCGTACATTCAAGTCGTCCTGGTCGATATTCCGGAGATTCCGGTCCCAATCCTGACCGAGGAGTGCGACTACTGCTTCGGCAATCCGACCTGCGTCAGCGTCTGCGTGCCCGAGGCGATCGTCTGGAAAGAGATGGAGAACAAGCCGCCCCGGCCGAAGCTGTCCGAGGCGAAGAGCATTGCACATGCCTGGCTCGCCGGAGTGATGCGCTGAGGCGCGCCCATGGCCACGATCACGGTCAAGGGATTCTCGGTCATCCGGGACGCCATGGGGGCGAGCACGGTGCCGCTGGATGTCGCCCCGCCGGAAACGGTGCGGGGCATGCTGGACACCTTGCTCCAGCAGTTCCCCCGCGTGAAGGACGTCTTGGTGGATCCGGCGACCGGCGAGCTCACGCCGTTCCTGCTGGTCTTGAACGGCGAGGCCGTGTCATCCACCCTGGACGCAGACCGGCCGGTGAAAAGCGGGGACGAAATCAGCATTGTTTTTCCAATCGGAGGAGGCCGATGGTAACGAACGGGTTCGTCTACGGCGGGTACAAGGGCCAAATGCTCCGGGTCAATCTGAGCACCAAGGCCGTCAGCAAAGAGCCGCTGCGCGCCGATTGGGCGCGGGATTTCGTCGGCGGCGTCGGCTATGCGGCGCGCCAGCTGTACGATGAGATCCCTGCAAAGGTGGATGCGCTCGGGCCGCAGAACAAAATGATGTTTATGACAGGCCCCGTCAACGGGACGATGCTGCCGGCCGCCTCGCGCTCCTGCGCCTGCGCAAAATCGCCCCTGACCGGCTCGTTCTTTCACAGCATCTTCGGCGGCTACTGGGGCCCCGAGCTGAAGTTCGCGGGCTACGACGGTCTGATCGTCGAGGGCAAGGCAGACGCGCCGGTGTACCTGTGGATTGACGACGACAAGATCGAGATCCGCAGCGCCGCGCATCTCTGGGGCAAGAATCCGTTCAAGACGCAAGAGATCCTGCGCCAAGAAGTCGGGGATGAGCGCGTGCGGATTGCGACCATCGGGAAGGCCGGCGAGGACGGCACGCCTTATGCCATCATCCTGTTGGACATCCGGGCCGCGGGCCGCGGCGGAATCGGCGCGGTGATGGGGTCCAAGAATCTCAAGGCCATCGTCGTGCGGGGCACGGGCAGCGTGCACGTCCCCAACGTGCTGCGCATCTATAACACGACGCGGCGGCTGAACGAGCTGGTCGTGACCAATCCGGCGGTGAAAGGCCTCTCCGACTACGGCACCCCGCGCAACGTGGCCAGCATGAATGCCGCGGGCATTTTGCCGACCCGCAACTGGCAGACGGAAACGTTTGCGGCCGTGGATGGGATCACCGGCGAGACCATGAAGGAGAAGATCGTCAAGGGCCATCGCGCCTGCTTTGCCTGCTCGATCAACTGCACCAAGTACAGCGTGGTCGCGGCCGGCAAGTACAAGTCAATCATCAACGGGCCCGATTACGAAACGATCTACGGGTTCGGGAGCATCTGCGAGGTCGGCGACATCGAGGTCCTCTGCAAGGCCGACGAGATCTGTGACGAGTACGGCATTGACCTGATCCAGGCCTCGATGAGCGTGGCCTGGGCGATGGAGTGCTACGAGAAGGGCATCTTCACCAAGAAAGACACCGACGGGATTGACCTCAAGTTCGGCAACGCCGACGCCATGCTCGAGATGACCGAGAAGATCGGTAAGCGGGAAGGCCTGGGCGCACTGCTGGCCAAGGGCACCCGCGCCGCCGCCAAGATCGTCGGGAAGGGCTCCGAGAAGTTCACGATCGAGAACAAGGGCGTGGACTGGCCCGGCCACACCTGCCGGCCGTTCCCCGGCGCGGCCGTCGGCTATGCCACCGGGCCGCGCGGCGGCAGCCATCACGACATCCGCCCGACCTTGGAAAAGAGCGGTGTGGTGGACCGGAAAGTCCTCGAGGGCAAGGGCGGGATGGCCGCAGAGGTCAACCACTGGCTGATCCTGGCCGACTCTGCCGCGGTCTGTCACCTGGGCGAGCCCATCTGGGGCCCCAAGGTGATC
>DATJQT010000274.1:0-15232 GCA_035505475.1 Vulcanimicrobiaceae bacterium | reverse complement strand
AGGAGGCCACCCTCTCCTCACGTTCTGTGGCACGATCACCTGCGGATGCGCGCAACGCCGGAACCAGTCCGCAGTCCAGATCTCTGCGCGCTGCCGCACGGCGCAGGTACTTAGGTATTGCATCTTGATGGTCGAACACCCTGCTATCCCGTCGCGCCGCTCGAGACGCGGGCGGCAGCGGGGATTCCGCTCGTCACTCGCTAAGAGGTGCAACGTCCATGATACAACTACGAAACCATCCCCGGATGGCATGGCACGGGTTTTCGAATTGGCCACCCCAGTGGGGACATGCGCACGAGCCGGGGACGCAGGTCCCGATCGGAGAATTAGGAATCTTGAGGGGCGTGCATCTGACCGGGTCGGACCCGGGGGACCCGGCGCACCTCGAATTGCAGATCGAGTACCGCGGCCAGGCCTTCACGGGCCGGATTTGCTGTGACGATCCTACCTTCCTCCAGCCGTTGCATGCCCAGCTGAGGGGATATGTCGGGCACTCCGTGCAGGACATCGGCAGCCTCGAGATCTAGACGTGACGCGGCGGGACCGCTGCGATTCCCCGAGACCGGCACGCAAGATGGACGGTATCGGCCCCACTTTTCTTTGGGCCTCTCACGCTCATCGGGGTGATCGGTCTGGTGGCCGGCCTGTCGGCGTGGGATGCGCTCGGGTGGTCTCGATCGATTTGGCCGCAGCGGGCGTTAGCACTGACAGCCGCGCTCGACAGCATCCCACACTGCCCATCATTGCGAACGCAACGGACCCAACCCAGAGTTACACTGACCTTTCATTTCCCGGGGCGCGTCGTCTGACCTCGGCGACGTGTTCCTGGCGGTCGTCAACCAGATGAATTGCCTGGTCTTCCTGTTCAACCCCATCGACTGTCACCCCCACCGTGCCCTGTCCGGCGGCCATGCGCAGGACGGCGATGTGGTAGACCGTCTCCCGATACCGGTAGTGCACCGTGAATCCGGCCCAATCTGCCGGAAGACACGGCGCGATGCGCAGGGCGTCTCTTTCCAGGCTCAGTCCCAGGAGGGACTCCACGATCAGTCGGTACATCCAGCCGGCCGAGCCTGTGTACCAGGTCCACCCGCCACGGCCGATGTGGGGCGAACAGGCATAGACGTCGGCCGCGACGACGTACGGCTCGACCTTGTAGGTCGCCATGGCCTCCGGAGACCTCGCGTGATTCACGGGGTTGAGCAAGGCCAAGAGTTCCCACGCCCTCCGGCTATCGCCTAACGCAGCGAATCCCATCGCCGCCCAGATGGCCCCGTGCGTGTACTGCCCGCCATTTTCTCTCACGCCTGGGACGTAGCCTTTGATATAGCCAGGGTTCAGGTCCGATGTGTCGAACGGCGGATCCAGCAGTTGGACCAGCGCATGGTCCCGGCGAACCAACCGCCGGTCCAGCGCCAGCATGGCCGTGCGCGAGCGCGCGGCATCGCCCGCCCCGGAGAGCGCAGACCAGCTCTGCGGGATCGAGTCAAACTGGCACTCGGGGTTGCTGGCCGAGCCGAGTGGCGAGCCGTCATCGAAGAAGGCCCGCAGATACCACTCTCCATCCCAGCCGTGCGCTTCGACATTCCCGCGGACCCAAGCCGCTTCGCCCCGGCAACGCTCGGCGAATGCCGTGTCGCCATGCCCGTGGGCTACCTCGGCAAACCGCATGAGCGCTTCGTAGAAGAAGAAGCCTAACCAGACACTCTCCCCGCTGCCGTGTGCGCCCACCGCGTTCATGCCGTCGTTCCAGTCGCCCGAGCCCATCAGCGGCACCCCGTGCGCCCCGTAGCGGAACCCCCGTCGAATGGCTCGCACACAATGCTCGTACAGGCTGGCAGTGTCCTCGGACCGGCTGGGCAGATCGTAGTACGAGTCCTCCTCCGCGCCGACCGCACGGCCCTCGACAAAGGGGATCGGTTCATTCAACACCCCAGTGTCCCCGGTGCAAAGGACATAGCGGCTGGTGGCCAGCGGCAGCCATAAGTAGTCGTCCGAACAGTGCGTCCGCACCCCCCGGCCCGACGGGGGATGCCACCAATGCTGGACATCGCCTTCCCGGAACTGATGCGCCGCACAGCGGAGCAAGTGCTCGCGGATCAGGCGCGGCTCGGCGTGGATGAGGGCCATCACGTCCTGGAGCTGGTCGCGGAAGCCGAAGGCGCCTCCCGGTTGGTAGTAACCGTTGCGCGCCCACAGGCGGCAGGCGAGCGTCTGGTACACGAGCCAGCCGTTGACCAGCACGTTGAGCGACGGATCCGGTGTGTCCACGTGCACCGCGCCCAGCGTGTGGTTCCAATAGTGCCACACCGCCTCGAGCGCGCCGCGCGCCGCCGCGTCGCCCCGGAAGCGCCGGACGAGGGTTTTGACCTCCTCCACGTCTCGGCCGACGCCGAGTCGAAAGACCACCTCGCGCTCCTGGCCGTCGACCAGCTCGAACGGCACCTGGATTGCGGCGCAGGGATCCAGCGCGGCCCCCACCTTGCCCGACAGTCGCGTGCGGGTCATGGCCGCCGGATGTGCGAGCGTGCCGTTGCGCCCCAGGAACTCCGTCCGGTCGCCGCTGACGGTCCGAGCCACCTCGTCCACGTCGAAGAAGGCGACCCGGTCGGCAAACTCCGCGTGATAGGGATTGCGTGCGCACAGCGCGCCACTGTGGGGATCGATCTCGGTGACCACATGCATGGTCGTCCTCGGCCGCAGGTCGCCCAGCACCCACTCGGCGTACCCCGTGGCGGAGAGCTTGCGCCCTCGGCCGGATTCGTTTCGCAGCTTCAGCACCATAAACCTGACCGGCGCATCCAGGGCCACATACACCCACAACTCCGAACGAATGCCGCCTTCCACGTGCTCGAAGACGCTGTACCCGAATCCGTGCCGGCTGACATAGGGCTGTCGGCTGCGGCAGGGCAGCGGCGTGGGGGACCAGACATGGCCGCTCTCTTCATCCCGAAGATAGAGTGCCTCTCCGCCGGCCTCGCTCACCGGGTCGTTGGACCAGGGCGTGAGGCGAAACTCGTGGGCATTCTCGCCCCAGGTGCCGGCCAGACCGCTCTCCGTGACCAGGCTCCCGAACTGCGGATTCGCCAGCACATTCACCCAGGGGGCTGGCGTCATCTGCCCTGGCGCGGTCGTCACGACGTACTCGCGCCCATCCGGGGTGAACCCTCCCAGGCCGTTGAAGAAGAGCAGATCGTGGCGAGGCGGCCCGGGGACGGCCGGGGCGTCGGCGCGGTCGTCGCGCGTCGGCGTAAGACGTGGAGCCGGCGCGTCCCCCGGCATGCGATGGGTGACTTGGTCCACGAGGGTTCCCTCGCGATCGGTCAGAATGGCCCGCGCCACCGCTTGCAGCAGGATGCGATCCTCGGCCGAGATTTGATCCCCCGGCCGGACGAAGATGCCGCCGGGCCGATCGGTCAGGTTGGCGTCGCTGCCGGCGGCGATCAGCCCCATGATCTGCTCGTGCAGGAGCTGCCGGTATCCCACATGATCCTCGTTCCAGATCACCAGATCGACCGCCAGCCCCTTGAGGCGCCAGTACGCGTGGGCCTGTACCAGCTGGCGCACCAGGTCGATGTTGGCCGGGTCCTCGATCTGCAGGAGCACGATCGGCAAGTCGCCGGAGATGGCGTAGCCCCAGAGGCCGGACTGCCCGCGGCGGTTCTTGAGGAGAAGACTCGGGTCGGCGCGCAGCGACGCGTTGGCGTAGAGGATGGAGCCAGCCAGGCTGCCATAGAGTTGCGCGGCAGCCTCGCTGGTGTTGAGCTGCCGCAGGAGGACCTGGCTGTGCGTCCAGGCCAGTTCGAAGGCGCGATCCGCGAGCCGCCGATCCTGGTATTTCGCGATCAGGCCCAGACACCCGTCGCGGGTCTCGCCCACACCGGACACCATCGTGATCGTCGCCGATGCCTCCGGCTCGAGCGTGATCCGGCACTGGATCGCCACGATCGGATCCAGCACGGATCCCGCACTTCCCGAGAGCGGTGCGGCTTCGTGCATGACGCAGGGGTCGCTGGCGGTGCGTCCCCGGCCAATGAATCGCGCCCGATCGGTTTCGTAGGACATCCCGGCCAGTTCGGCGCCGTGCACGGCCATGCGGTGAAACATCCAGGCCACCGGCTCGCCGACCGAGCGGGGACGGCGTGTGCAGAGGATGGCCTGCCGCTCCGGGAGGATCTCCGTCTGCACAAAGAGGTTGCTGAACGCCGGATGTAGCGCATCCGCGGCGGGCGGCGCCAGCACCACTTCGGCATACGTCGTGACCTCGATCGTCCGGCGTGTCCGGGAGCCGTTGGTGATCTGGAGCTGCCGCAACTCGACGTCATCCTCTGGCGAGACAGCGATCTTCAGATGCGTCTCGATCTCGTGGGTGCGGCCGCGGAATTCGGCACGGGCCTCCGAGAAGATCGCTTCGTACGCCTCCGCTCGGACGAGCGTCGGGTGCGCCGCGGCGGACCAGAACTCACCGCTCGCCAGGTCGCGGAGGTAGCAGAAGGTTCCCCAGTTGTCACGGGTGCTGTCTTCGCGCCATCGCGTGACGGCGAGGTCCTTCCAGCGGCTGTACCCACCCCCCGCGTTCGTGACCATCACGTGGTAGCGGCCATTCGACAGCAGTTGCACTTCCGGCATGGGCGTGTCCGGCGTGTGGAACACCCGGACTGTCGTGTCCGGAACGGCTGCCATCGCCTGGTAATCCGAGCGCTCCGCGATCTGCGAATAGAACGCGGTCGCCTTTGGCACCCGCTCCTGGAGCAGCAGGGTGGTCGCCTGAAATGCTGGATCCGACTCGAAGCGTCTTTGCATGCGGCGGTCCAGGAGCAGCGAGGCCAGCGCGAGGAAGCTCATGCCCTGGTGGTGGGACATGAACGACCGGACGACGGCACTCGATTGGCCGCGGGGGACACGCGAGGGGGTGTAATCGCTGGCCTCGTAGAGGCCATACGGGCCCTCCAGCCCGTCGGCGGCGAGCCGCTGCAAGTTCAGGCAGGCCTCCTCAGGGGCCACCATCAGGGCCAGCGCCGAGGCGTACGGGGCAATGACCATATCGTCAGCGAGCCCGCGTTTCAATCCCAGGCCCGGGACCCCAAACGCACGGTACTGGTACGTGAGGTGCCCGTCCATCGTGTTGTAGCCGGATTCTGAAATCCCCCACGGCAACCCCTGCGCTCTCCCGTAGGCGATCTGCCTCCGCACGGCCGCCCGGCACGTCTGGTCGAGCAGCGTCTGCTCGTAGGCCGGCATCACCAAGAGCGGCATCAGATACTCGAACATCGAGCCGCTCCACGAGAGGAGAATCGGCTCCCCATCAGCGCCGGTCAGCAGGCGTCCCAGGGCGAACCAGCTCTCTTGGGGCAGCTGTCCCTGCGCCACGCCCACAAAGCAGCACAGTCTCGCCTCCGAGGCCAGCAGATCGTAGTAGCTGGCATCCCGCCGCCGCTCGGCCACGCTATAGCCGATTGCCAGGAGCTGGCGCGCCTTGTCGAACAGGAAGTCATAGTCCATCCCCGCCAGGGCGCCGCATTGCCGAACGAGGCCGTCGATGGTCGCCAGTCGGGCCCTGGCGCGACTGCTAGCTTCCCTGACGAGCCCTCTGAGCGTGGCGTCCCGTTCGCGTTCGTCGGGCGTTGATTGCGCGCCGAGGCGCGCCGCCGGCTGCCACTCCGTCTCGAGTCGTGCCAGGTCGCGCAGCGTCGGGATCGCATCGCTGCCGCACAGGGCGCTGAGGTCGTGGTGCGCGAAGGGGAGTGCGGCCCAGGGCGTCAGCAGCGCCAGCTCGGCGAGGGTGCCCTGGCATTGCCGGGCCAAGGCCCGCGCCCACCACAGGGCCGGGCTCGCGGGGGCAGCCTCGAGGTCACCCACCGCCTCTTTGGCGGAGGTCGCCAGACGGTCGAGGCAGCGGAGCGCCCCGGTAAGCGGTGCAGGCAGCGCTGCCGATGCCGCCGTGAGATCCGCCTGGAGTCGGGCGAG
Organism: Vulcanimicrobiaceae bacterium; assembly: GCA_035505475.1. GTDB lineage: Bacteria > Methylomirabilota > Methylomirabilia > Methylomirabilales > 2-02-FULL-66-22 > 2-02-FULL-66-22. The sequence goes on along the minus strand of DATJQT010000274.1, from coordinate 9,265 downwards.
TGGGGTCGGCGCCGCGCCGTCCGCAGCCCCGACGAGCACCGCGAGCGTGTCGCCGAGCCCCTCGAGCCACCGCGGGCTCAGGATCGGCTGGTCGGGCAGCCCGAGCAGGCCCGCGCGCAAGGTCAGCAGGTGGCCTGCCAGGTTCCCGCTGTCCACCGTCGAAATATAGAGTGGCGGCAGCGGCGCGAGAGACTGCGTGTCGTACCAGTTGTAGAAGTGGCCGTGGAGCCGTTCCAGGGCGTCCATGGTACGGAAGGCGCTCGCGAGACTCTCGAGGAGCTGCCCCGCCGGAAGATAGCCGAAATCGTGCGCGGACAGCGTGGCGAGCAGCGCAAGCCCCATGTTGGTCGGCGACGTGCGATGCGCCACCGCACCCACGGGATGCTCCTGGAAGTTGTCGGGCGGCAGCCAATGATCTTTCGGGCCCACAAACGTCTCGAAGAACGCCCACGTCTTTCGCGACAGCTTCCGGAGAAAGAGGGTCTGGTCGGCCGTGAGCCGCGCCACCCGGCGAGCGCGCGGGCGGCTGATCCACCCCGCGATCGCGGGTGAGGCACACCAGAGGCCCAGGATGGGCCCGGCCACCACGAGAGCGGCCGGCCGCGCAAGCGCCAGAACGAGCGCCGCGCCGGTGGCCAGGACGGGAGCGACCCACATCACCCGCCAGGAGGCGGCGAGGCCTGCGCGATGCGGACGGTCCGGATCGCCCGACGGACTCCACTCCAGCAATCGGGTATGCGTGACCAGCATGCGCCAGGCTGTTCGCAGAATCGCATCCAGACTGAAGAACGCCTCGTAGGGCAGACAGGCCAGCGCAAACGCCGCCTGGGCGGTGTGCCGACCGGCCGAGCGGCCCACGGCCGCGAGATGCTGGCGGAGCAGCACATCGCCCGGCTTGAGGAACAGTTCCAGCATCGAGGCCAGCCAGGGGGGAATCAGGAGGGTTCCGAGGGCCGCTGCGGTCCAGAACCAGAGGGGCGACAACAGCATCCAGCCCACGAGCAGGAGCAGGGTCAAGGCCGGCGCCATGGCACTCCGCCGCAGATTGTCGAAGATCTTCCAGCGGGACAGGGCGGAGAGCGGATTCTGCTGCCGGCCGCCCCCCGGGCCGGGGACGCCTGGCAGCAGCCAGCGGGCAATCTGCCAATCGCCGCGAATCCAGCGGTGCCGCCGGCTCACATCCGCGCCGTAGCGGATTGGGAAGTCCTCGTAGAGCTGCACATCGCTCAGCAACCCCGCGCGCGCGTAACAGCCCTCCAGCAGGTCGTGGCTGAGAATCCGGTTCTCGGGAAGGCGCCCGTCGAGGGCCCGCCCAACCGCATCCAGATCATAGATCCCCTTGCCAACGAACGAGCCTTCCTGGAACAGATCCTGGTACACATCGGAGATGGCACGCGTGTACGGATCGATCCCCGGCTCGCTCCCGTACAGGCGCGCGTACGGCGACCGGTTCGTGCTGGGCAGGCTGGCGGCCACGCGAGGCTGCAAGATGCCGTATCCCTCGGCCACCCGCCGGTGGTCTTCGTCGTAGCGCGCCCGATTCAGCGGGTGCGCCAAGGTCCCCACGCACTGCCACGCTGCATCGCGCGGCAGTTGCGTGTCCGTGTCCAGGGTGATCACGTACTTCACGTTCGACAAGACTGCCGTCTCCCCCACGACAACGGAGAAGCGACCCCTGCCTCCTCCGCGCAGCAACGCATTCAATTCTTCCAGCTTCCCTCGTTTCCGCTCGTACCCCATCCAGATCCGCTCCTGCGGATTCCATCGGCGCGGGCGATGCCAGAGGAAGAAGGTGTCGCCCGATTCGCGCCGGTACTTCGCATTGAGCGCTTCGATCCTTTGGCGCGCCAGCCGCACAAGCGGCTCGTCCTCCGGCAGCGTCTCGTTCGCTGCGTCCCGAAAATCCGTCAAGAGGCCGAAATGCAGGTGCGCGTCTCGATTGGCCAGGAACCGTACTTCTAGCGCCTCGACCAGGTCCTCGAGGTTGGGCGCGCTCGTCAGCATCGTCGGGATCACGACCAGGGTGCGCGCTTCCGGCGGAATCCCTTCGGAGAAGTCCATGCGCGGCAAGACTTGCGGCGTCGCCAGTACCGTTGCCAGCCAATTGACTAGCGCGACGGCAAGTTGGCTCGCACAGACGAGCGACAGGATCCCGACCAGGGCGAAGATTCCCCCGCCCACCCCACAGGCATGCGCCTGCGCTAGGAAGGTGCCGGCGAGGACCGCCGTCAGCAGCAGGATCGTGCCGAGATACACACACAAGGGGCACCGGCGGCTCAGCCCCTGCAGGATCACTGCAGGGGAGCGACGGACCTCCGCTCTTCGCTCGAGCTGCGGCAGCCCTTTGTCGATCAGGTAGAACCCGACGTGCGCCGCGCGCGCGTCGGGGCCATGCTGTGCCGCCCCCGCCTGGGTCAACTCGATGGCGCTCCGCCCCACGTCGCTTTCGGAGAGTCGGCTGCGCTTGGCGATCTTCTCCACGACGTGCCGGTATCGATCGCGGGTGGCAAAATCCATTTTGCCGTAGACACCGCTGGGATCCTCCCGCAGGGTGCGCTCGACGGCGCTCATCGTCTCGACGAATTCGCGCCAGTCCATCGCCCCCAGAAAACGCAGGCTACCGATGCTGTTGCTGATCGAGACCTGATCGGCGGCCTGCTGCTGATTCTCCGACTGGACCAACTGCTCGATCGTCAGGCCAGACTCGGACAGCCGCTGCTCGATCCAGGTAAGCGGCAAGGCCAGCGCAGGGCCCTGTCCTTGCAACCGTCGCGACAACTCGGCGACAAACGTACTCACCATGGGCGGGTCCGACCGCGCCATGTCCGCGATCGCGAGGATCAAACTCTTCGGGTCCTGCTGGGCGATCTCTGTCATCTGGTCCGCCCAGTAGTCGGCGCGGTTGCGGTCCGTGCGGTCGGCGGCGATTCGGGCTGCCACGCGGCGGAGATTCTCGATCAGTGCCAGACGGAGCATGATCGGAATGGCCCACAGTTCCCCCAGCGTCAGGGCGGTGACCGTCTGATAGGCCGCGACGAAACTGCTGAGGCTCTCCGGATCCACCCGCCCATCGCCGTGCGTGATCGTTTCCAAGGCGATGTCGTACACGCGCGGAAGTCCAGCCGACGGGCCGCTGAGCAAGCGCGGAAGCTCCCGGCTGTAGCCCTTGGGCAAGTGTCGTCTGGCGGTGCGAATCTGTTCTTCGATCAGGTAGAAGTTGTCGAGCAGCCACTCCCCGGCCGGGGCGATGCGGCGGTTCGCGGTAACGGCCTCGGAGAGGAGGGCACAGGCTCCCCGCAGCACGCCTTCATTTTCGCCGAGCCGGCCCAGCAGGCGATCCGGGCCAGGCCGCATTCCTACCTGATGTGCGCCCGCCAGGGTCTTACCATGCTGCTCCATCTGGTCGCTGCTGAAAAGCTCCGCCCGCAGCGGCAACTCGTCCCCGCCGTGCGCGTGCGATGCAGCCTTTCCGCGGAGGCGGGTCCACATGTCCCGCACGGTCCCGGACTTGCGCTGGCTGCTTATCTTCACTCTTGAAGCCTCCTCCAACGGGTGGAACCGAGGGCGCCTTATGATTCAGGAATGATCAAAAGGTGGGAAGCATCGGAATGAAACGGACCAGGTTTCCCGTGGAGCGGAGGCCGATCCTGGCGAACCGCCCCGACCGACCGCTGGGCGAATTTCATCGGGAGGGGGATCGTTTGAGGTCCACTGATCAAGATTGCTGTGGATGGGCGGTCGCAGGGCCCAGTCGACCGAAAGCCTTTCATTCCCGTGGCCGCCCCCTCCACGATCGACGTAAGCGACTACCGAAAGCGCCCCCGGCCTCGGCCGGGTTGCGGGTTTCCCCGTCAGCGCCGCGGCTCAGCCGCTGTCGGAGGTGCCTCGGCTGGCGGATCTCCCCCGCATTTCAGTGACGAGCGTGGATATTCTGCGCCCAGCCTCGTCTTCATCCACGGCTTGCTGCCGGATCCTGGCCTTTGCGTGGCGCAGATACTTTCGAATGGACTTGGGCAAACGATCCCTAGCCATGATCCCTTCCTCGCGTGGTGATCCGACCGAATTCGATGGGCGGCCCTCCACTCCATGGCCCTCCGGTCGGATCCCCGATGAACGCTTAGTACATGCCCCCCATCCCTCCCATGTCCCCACCACCAGGGGGCATGGCGGGAGCCTTCTCTTTCTCCGGGAGCTCGGTGATCAGGCATTCGGTCGTCACCATCAGCCCGGCGATGCTGGCCGCGTTCTGCAACGCGACCCGGGTGACCTTGGTCGGGTCCATGATCCCAGCCGCCATCAGGTCTTCGTAGGTCTCCGTCTCCGCGTTGAAGCCGAAGGCCCCCGTGCCCTCCCGGACTTTCTGCACCACGATAGAGCCTTCGGCGCCGGCGTTCTCGGCGATCTGCCGAATCGGCTCCTCGAGGGCGCGCCGGATGATGCCGGCGCCGGTCTTCTCGTCGCCCGACAGCCGGAGCGCATCCACTGCCGCCATGGCACGGAGGAACACCACCCCACCGCCCGGCACGATCCCTTCCTCAACCGCGGCGCGCGTGGCGTTCAAGGCATCCTCGACCCGGGCCTTCTTCTCCTTCATGGCGACTTCCGTGGGCGCCCCCACCTTGACCACGGCCACGCCGCCGGCCAGCTTGGCCAGCCGCTCCTGCAGCTTCTCCCGGTCGTAGTCCGAGGTGGTCTCCTCGATCTGTGCGCGGATCTGCTTGATTCGCCCGTCGATCTCCTTGGGTTTCCCGGCGCCCTCGATGATGGTGCTATTCTCCTTGTCTACCAGGACCTTCTTCGCCCGGCCGAGGTCGTCGAGCTTGACATTCTCCAGCTTGATACCCAGCTCTTCCGAGACGACCGTGCCACCGGTGAGGATGGCAATGTCCTGCAGCATCTCCTTGCGGCGGTCGCCGAAGCCGGGGGCCTTCACGGCGCAGGTGTTCAGAGTCCCCCTCAGCTTGTTGACCACGAGGGCGGCCAGGGCCTCGCCATCCACCTCTTCCGCGATGATGACTAGTGGCCGGCTTAGCTTGGCCACCTGTTCGAGGAGGGGCAAGACGTCTTTCAGGGTACTGATCTTCTTCTCGTACAGCAGGATGTAGGGGTCCTCGATCACCGTCTCCATTCGAGCCGGATCGGTGACGAAATACGGCGAGATGTAGCCACGATCGAACCGCATCCCTTCGACGACGTCCAAGGTGGTCTCTACCCCCTTGGCTTCTTCGACCGTGATGACGCCATCCTTGCCCACTTTCTCCATCGCGTCGGCGATGAGGTCGCCGACGGTCTTATCGTTATTGGCAGAGATCGTGGCAACCTGTGCGATCTCCTTCTTGCCTTTCGTAGGCTTGGAGAGGGTTTTGATCGCAGCGAGCACGGCCTCCACCGCCTTCTCGATCCCGCGGTTCAAGGCCATCGGATTAGCACCCGCCGTCACATTCTTCATGCCTTCCCGGACAATGGCCTGGGCCAGCACGGTGGCCGTGGTGGTGCCGTCACCGGCCACATCGGACGTCTTGGACGCCACTTCCTTTACCATCTGGGCGCCCATGTTCTCGAACGGGTCTTCCAACTCGACTTCCTTCGCCACCGTCACGCCGTCCTTGGTAATGGTGGGCGCGCCCCACTTCTTGTCCAAGACGACATTCCGCCCCTTGGGGCCGAGGGTCACCTTGACGGAGTTGGCGAGCTTATCCACCCCGCGCAGGACGGCCCGGCGGGCCTCCTCATCGAACATCAGTTGCTTGGCTGGCATGCAGTATCCTCCTTATCGAGTCTAAAGACTCGTGCGAGCGTTACTGTAGGATTCCGAGCACGTCCTCTTCCCGCATAATCAAGTATTCCTCGTCGTCCAACTTGATTTCGCTCCCCGAGTATTTTCCGAACAGGATCTTGTCCCCAACTTTGACCGACATCGGTTGCAGTTTCCCATCCTTGGTCACCTTCCCTGGCCCCAGGGCGATCACTTCGCCCTCTTGCGGTTTTTCCTTGGCCGTATCCGGGATGATGATCCCGCCCTTCTTCGTCGCCTTCTCCTCGAGCCGTGAGACTACAATCCGATCCTGCAGCGGCTTGAACTTCTTCATCGCGTGTCACTCCTTCTGTGAGACAAGGGGAAGGTCCGCACGCCTCAGCAGGCGTTTTGCATAAGTCCCATGCTCTCCCCGCAGTCCCTGGGGAAACGCACAGGCAGGTAGTCAGGATTGCACCAGACCGGGTTACCGGGAGACGTACCTCATGGCGAGTGCCAGGAGGCCCTCCGCACCGTACCCGACCGCGTGCGCAGCCTCGAATTTGCTTTGGCGAGAATTGGTGACCGCCGGCTGCTCAGTTTTGGTTCATGCCCTACTTACTGGCCAGCAACTGTCTGCCGCATTCCGACGCCACATTGCTGTCGGGCTTCGCCTCGCCCGGCATCGTCGCCCAGCCCTGCTTTTCGACGTAGTCCCCGCCCGAATAGGTGCCGGCCTCTTTCAAGGCTTTGAGCTTCTCCACCTTGTTCGGATCGTGGGAGAACTGGAGGACGCAGATGGGGGTCAGACGCTTCACGACCGCGTCGTCCGCCATCTTCTCGGCCATCTTCTGGGCGGTCCCCCCCGTCACCCACCCGCCCCACGCGAATCCGACGATCAGCGTGAGCACGATCACGCCCACCCAGGACCAGCACACGACCGTCTTCGTGGGCCGCGCGTCCTGCCACCATTCCCGCAATGTGACCTTCTGCTTTTGTCCAGCCCCTCGATCCCCCGCATCTTGTTGCATGGCCCATTCCTCCTTCGTCCAACATGCGTTTCGATCAGCAGCGCAAACCGATGACCTCTGCCTCGCTCTTCACGATCCCTCCTCTGCCTGACTGGAAACGGCTGCACGGAAGCGACTCCAGGCCCATATCTCCCCTGCCCTGCCTGGCCATTACGGAGACATGGGGCGTGCGGCCGCGGTGCGCTTCGTCACTCGCAGTACCCCGCTTGCCTGCTGGAAGCAGTCCCAACACAAGATCGTGCAACCTTTCACGGCTTCCCAGCCACCAAGCGACGGATGGCTGGTCTGGCGCACGTCCCAGGCGCCCTTCTGGTGTTCTTTCCCGCGCGCGTTCCACAGGAGCGGTGCGGTGCAGCGACCGGCGAGCCCACTGTCGAGCACTCGCTCACCTTCGCACTGGGCGCCGGCGCGCGTCCAGGCGTTTTCAACCACGTCGTCCGAGCGCATTCGCTCCTCCGGGTAATGGGAAGACTCAACCTCGATACCGTCCGACACCGAACGCCTACCGTAGTGGCGCCTTTTCAGCAGCCTGCTACGCGTGCACGTGCCAAAGCATGCGCTGGGCGCCGATCGCGAGGGCTGCTCCGAGGAATGCGACAATGATCAGAACCACCGGCTCCACTACTGAGGAGAGCCCGAGCCCCCAGAAGATACCGCTCGCCGCAATGCTCCCGATGATGCCGAGCCCCAGATCTCCCTTGGGTCCGTAGCCGCCGTTCTCGAAGACGTGCCCGGCCATCCAGCCCACCACCAGGCCGGTGGCATTCCACATGACGAACACGAGCATGTTCATGGTCTGGCAACCTTCCATTCGGATGCGGGCACGCCTCGTGCGAAATTCGCGTTCACCGAGCGGCTGGACCTGAAGACATCCAAGCCGAGCGCCCACCGTGATTGCATTACCCTGCCCCTGAGTCGCCGGTTGCCAGCGCGCGACCCCGTTCTTCGACCCGGTCGAGGACGCTTCCGCGGCGCGACCCCATGCGCGTCATCCCTTTTCTGGCTATCTCTCTGCGCGTAGGTTGATGCGCGCGCGCTTCGGCTTTCTGTGGGGTACCCTGATCCATGAATGCAAGAACAGACCCACCACCCTCTGCTTGTAGCAAGGGAGGCCTTTCGCCTTTCGAATCCTCTGGATACGGACAGCCTCTCAGAAGAGGTGGAGACCAATCTTTTGGGAGAAACCACCGAGATTTCGGAGGGGCTCCGACCGATTGGATGGAGAGCGCCACGCAACGTCAAAGAGAGGAGTTGCGCAGAGGAGCGGTTTCAGCCTGGTTACAGTGTTCGCCTCTACTAATCGGAAGCGCAGTTGTGCTGTTGGGGCGCTTCCCGAAATGGTAGGCATGCGCGCCTCCCTCTGAAGTGTGTGCGAGTGGGTCCATGTATCCGTCAGGTGCTGGCCAACGTAGGCTCAGAGTGCGGACTCTGTCCGATATGCCCGGTCAGCGCACAGATCACATCATGCAGGGTGGTTAAACCACAGGGCTTTTCAATGATCGCCTCGGCAAGCGCCCTCTCGTGAGGTTCAATATCGTGGGCAGCCCCGGTCACATACACCACCGGTACCCGAGGATCGAGGGCCTTCACGGCCCGGGCCACGTCCCCCCCCGGTGAGGCCGGTCATCGTGAAGTCAGTCAGGACGATGTCGGCCGGTTTCTCCCGGAAGCGCGCGAGCCCCACGCTGCCACTCTCGGCTTCCTCCACGTCATGTCCGGCTTTCCGTAGCAGGTAGGCGAGCGTGTTGAGCACAATCGGATCATCGTCAATGAACAACACGCGCCGCGGCAGGCAGGTAACGTCCATTGTCTTTCCTCCTGGAATGTCGAGAGGTCATCTCTGGGCCAGCCCATCAGATCGGACTTGCTATCTGCCACACATTCCGGAATGCCGACCAGTACCCATGCCGCAAGAACGGATGTGTCGGAGAGGACTGGGCGCCCGCACGGCCATACCCGAGAAGTTGCCCGTTACCCCGTAGGATCTTCGCTGTCGATCGCGCAAGTTCTTGAGAGGTGTGCGCGCCTATACCGATCTGTTTCCGCGGATTCTTGCAAAGACAGAACCACCCCAATCAACGGTTGCCAAAAACCTGTACGACTAATTAGATTGGGTGCTTGGATGGAAGTATGCCCAGACCCTCAAGGACGATCGGAGCACAAGACTCCGAAGTTTCGGAGGGTATTCGTAGTCAGAATGGGCACGGGACCGTGCAGCGAACCAACGGCCGGCCTTTGCAAGAGCCTACCCGATTGGCCCGAACAGTTGGCGTCAGGTGCGTACGTTCGTACTACTCGAAAAGATCGCAGAGCGGCTGCAGGTGCCGGGCGGCTCCCGAATCTCTGTCCGCATGAGCGCTGGGTCCTGACCATTGCTCGCCATGACTGGTAATCCTTCCCGACCCCTCCGGACGTTCCGCCTACCTCGGCGTGAGCCAGGGCGACCCGCACATGCCCCGTGCGCTGCACGCCGTCCCCCCGTTACAAGATAGCTGGGCGG
>DATJQT010000273.1:0-1940 GCA_035505475.1 Vulcanimicrobiaceae bacterium | reverse complement strand
GACGCATCGGCGCGCTCAGCGGCGTGTCGGCGCCGGTGCTCAAGTTCTCGCCGCGGCTACGGTCGTTAAGGCTGGCGAAGAGCTGCAGGGCGCCGTGACGATGTGCAGCCGATGCGACCACCCACCACCTCGATGACGTTGCCGACACGATGAGAGCTGGTCCGGGTCTGCTGCATGAATAGGTGACATCTGAGTTGGCTTGCCCGTGACGGGTGGGCTGGAAGGATGTCCCTGTGCCCAGGCCTTACCCCCGTGAGTTCCGCGACGATGTCGTGCGGGTCGCTCGCAACCGCGACGACGGTGTGACGATCGAGCAGATCGCCAACGATTTCGGTGTCCACCCGATGACGCTGACCAAGTGGATGCGCCAAGCCGATATCGACGAGGGCACCAAGCCCGGTGCCAGCACCACCGACTCTGCCGAGCTGCGCGAAGCGCGACGCCGGATCAAGCTCCTGGAGCAGGAGAACGAGGTGCTGCGCCGGGCCGCGGCGTATCTGTCGCAGTCCAACCTGCCGGGAAAAGGCTTTACCCGCTCGTGAATGAGCTCGCCGCCCACGGGATCCCCGTCGCGGTGACGTGCCGGGTACTCAAGCTCGCCCGCCAGCCCTACTACCGCTGGCGGGCCAACCCCATCACCGACGCTGAACTCGTCGAGGCCCACCGCGCCAACGCCCTGTTCGACGCCCACAAAGATGACCCGGAGTTCGGCTACCGCTACCTGGTCGAGGAAGCCCGCACCGCCGGCGAGCCGATGGCCGAGCGCACCGCATGGCGGATCTGCTCACAGCAGGGTCTGTGGAGTGTGTTCGGGAAGAAGCGCGGCAAGAACGGCAAGGTCGGGCCGCCGGTTCACGATGATCTTGTCGAGCGGGACTTCACCGCGGATGAGCCAAATCAGTTGTGGCTTAGCGACATCACCGAGCATCGCACCGGCGAGGGCAAGCTCTACCTCTGCGCGATCAAAGACGTGTTCTCCAACCGCATCGTCGGGTACTCGATCGACTCCCGGATGAAGTCCCGATTGGCGACCACCGCCCTGCATAGCGCGGTGGCGCGCCGCGGGCAGGTGGCCGGCTGCATTCTGCACACCGATCGTGGATCTCAGTTCAGATCAAGGCGATTCGTGCACGCCCTGGGCCGCTACGAGATGGTCGGATCGATGGGTCGCGTCGGCGCGGCCGGCGACAACGCCGCCATGGAAAGCTTCTTCAGCCTGCTGCAGAAGAACGTCCTGGACCGTCGTCGGTGGGACACCCGGGAGCAACTGCGCATCGCGATCGTCACCTGGATCGAACGCACCTACCACCGGCGCCGACGCCAGGTCGCCCTCGGGCGGTTGACCCCGATCGAATTCGAAGCGATCATGACCACACCGGCCAGTCAGGCCGCGTGACCGCAACTGTCACCTGACCATGCAGCAGACCCGGTTGAATCGGCATCGAAAGTACCACTATTCACGCGTCATGGGGAGCAGTTCCCATTTGGCGGTAGTCCGGCATCTGATCTGACTGTCAGGATAGGAGGCTGGCATGCCCAATATTCCCCCGCAGTGGGAGCAGGTCAACGAGGATGGCTTCGGCCACCCCTTGAATCCGGCATACGAGGATGCCGCGCTATTCAGTTTCGACGGCCACCTCTACGCCAATACCGAGCACGGGATCCTGCGCCTTGGCAGCCCCCGCACCAAGCGGTGGGGCGTAGTTCCCGTTCCGCTGCTGAGAGCCCAGCTGAACTGCCCGGTCCCGCTTGGCGGCCACTTGTACCTGCGGAGCGGGGATGGTAGCCACCTCTGGCGCGCCGCCGCCGGGACACCGATCACATCCCAGGCGAGCTGGACGTCGCTGACGTCACTGACGCCGCTGCCGAACGCCCCTCATCCACGCCTGATGACCATCTTCGGGAATCAGCTGTATGGAATCCACTGGTCGGTCGATCCT
>DATJQT010000272.1:0-8462 GCA_035505475.1 Vulcanimicrobiaceae bacterium | reverse complement strand
ACATTTCAGCCGACTGCGCCCACGCCGTCCGGGGAAACACCGAGGCGACGCCAGCCAGGGCGGCCAGGCCGACCAGGAGGCGTCGGCGGCGATCGGGCACAAAATTGGACGGCGATTCTTTCCTGGATTTTTTATACACGTGTAACCCCTTGTCCGACAAATCACGTTAGTATATCGGACTATATTTGTCCTATCAATTCATAAATCCGATTAGAGGAAACGCACACCCGTAGCAGCGAATGCTACTGACCGGCCGGCATTGACAGCACTAATCGCCTTAGATACTCTGCCCACGTAAAAAACAGGAGATGAGGAGGATACATGGCGCAATTTGGTGTGGGGATCTGGGGAGCAGGCTGGGTCTCGCATGGACATTTGACAGGGTACCTGGCACAGCCCGATTGCGTGGTCGTGGCAGTCGGAAGTCGCCGGCGCGCCAGCGCTGAATCTCTCGCTGAAAAGAATGGCGTGTCCTGCAGCGTGTATGACGACTTCGGTGCGTTTCTGGCGCACCCGGGGCTGCACGTCATCTCCATCTGCACGCCCCACCACCTCCATCCCGAGAACACGATCCAGGCAGCCAAGGCCGGCAAGCACATCTTCGTCGAAAAGCCGATTGCCTTGACTCCTGCCGATCTATACGCCATGCGCGATGCGGTGCAGGCGGCGCAGGTCAGGACGGCGGTTGGGTTCGTGGTCCGCTGGACGCCGCTGGCCCAGCGCCTCCGTGCACTGGTCGAGAGCAAGGCCGTCGGGCGGATCTTCCTGGCGGACGTGGACTACTGGCACTCTCGCGTGGGGCGTCCCGAGCCGTATCGCCGCCGCGTGACGGGCGGAAGTGCCCTCCTGCTCGGAGGATGTCACGCCATTGATGCCGCCCGGTACATCACCGGTCTCGATCCTGTCGAGGTCACCGCGCGCTCCGTCCAGGTCGCCGGTCCACCCGACGACTCGTACGAGTTCGACTGCGTCGAGGCCTGCCTGATCCGCTACTCCAATGGCGCCGTGGGCCGGATCTCCTCGGTCATCAAGGGCCATCTGCCGTACCAGTTCAACATTGACATCCTGGGCGACAAGGGCGCGATCCGGAACAACCGCGTGTTCCTGTCATCCGATTCCGAGCGCTCCGGGTTCCGACACCTCTCGGAACCAGGCCCCGACAGCGGCGACGTGGCGCACCATCCCTTCTCGGGATTGATCCGGCATTTCCTGGACTGCATTGCGGCGGGAAAGGAAACGGAAGTGAGCGTGGCAGAGGCGGTACTGACTCACGAGGTCTGCTTTGCCGCGCTGCTATCGGAACGTACGGGGCGGCCGGTCCCGCTTCCGCTCAACTTCGAGGACCGCCGCGCCGTCACAGACTTGCTGGCGTCCTGAACGATCTCACCCGCCGGCCAGCGCGGCCAGTCGGCGGCGGCCCACCTCCGGGTTGTGCATCCAGATCGTCACATAGTCTAGCAGGCGCGGCGCAACGTGCAGGCCCAGCAAATCCTGCGAGAACGCATCCGCCCCTATCTCGCTCATCTGTCCGATCCCCGATCGCACCGCAAAGCGTCCGAGCTGAAACGTCGTCACCTGCAAGCGATCCGCGGCTCGGCCGAGGCCATCCTCCTCGAGGTGATGGAACAGCTCGTGGGCGAGGTACACCGGCCCCACGTTTGCCACGCCAAGCACTGTGCCGACGCCCCCAGCGAGCATGCGGTTCATCTCCTCCACGGCGCCCTGGTAGAGGGTGATCGTCCGCGTGCGATGCGTATACGTCGAGGTCCGGACGACCTTTCCGAACACGTGCGGCTCCTGCGTCCACACAATCGAGACCTTGAGCTTGCCCGCAATCGTCTCCGGATCGCGCGTGTCGACCCGCGCCCGCAATCCGCGGGCGGCCTCCCGCCCAACGGCTGCCGCTTGGGAGACCGCCTCGTCGCGGAGGTCTTCCGGAATCTTGCGATAGACGGGATCCTCTTGCAGCATGAGCCGCCACAAATCCTCCGCGGTGGTCTTGCGCAGGGTCTGTTCGATCAATGTCGCGAGATCCGGTGCGTCCATCAGGATTCCCGCATTCCAGCCACGATCACGATCTTCATCTCGGCAGGCTGTCCATCCAGCTCTGTCCGGGCGACCTCTTCGGCGTGACCCACCGCCTGCATCCCCGATAGGTCCACCACGCGGCCCGAGATCAAGAGGAACATGTCCGGGTAGACGGTCGCATCACCGACGTACACGGTCCCATTCTGCCAGAGTCGTCCAAACGTCTCCCGCCATGTCGAGACGGAGACTACAGCGACCAAGGCAACGTCCCGCTGGAGCTTGACCGTCCCCTGGTGGTCCACCGCACGGATCGGCTTCCGTTTCCGGGTAAACACTCCCCATTCGCGCGTTTCCGTCCGCCCCTCGAAGACTCGGAGCGCGTCGGTCGCTGCCAGCAACTTGACAGTGCTCGGGTCGGCCTGCATCGCCTCGGCGGCAATCAGGGCCGCCTCTGCCTCGCCCACCTCCTTCTTGAGGTCCCGCGCGTGGAGTTCCGTGCTGCCCAGGGCCGTGGCCCGGACGCGGTTCATCTGCGCATCCACCTCGATCGTGACCTGCACCGACTCGGGCGTGGCGCCGACGCGCACGGCGGCCTCCAGGGCCTCGCGCCGAAGCGCGGCGATCTGCTCGGGCCGGGGGTTGGGGATCGTGCGCTCGATGACATCTCGGATCATCGAGAGCGCAACGCCGATCGAGGAGATGACCTCGGCGTTCTCAGAGATCTGATACCGAAGCCCCATGCGTTTGGCGGTGAACGGGATCAACGCGGCGGCGCCTCCCCCGCCGCCCACCAGGACGACGCTGCCCCGCTCTAGTCTGTATTCCGCGATCAATGTCTCGATCAGACGGACGATCTTGTCGGCCGGCATGGAGAGGATTGCCTCCGCCACACCCTCGACGCTTTGCCCGAGATGCCTCCCCAATGCGCCCAGCGCCCTGCGTGCTGCCTCGGGATTCCCATAGGCATAATCGCCCGGTCTGGCCAGGCCCAAGGCGTTCGCCGCGCACGTGTTCGTGATCGCGTAGGTCCGACCCGACCGCGTGCGGACTGCCGCATAATCCTCCGGATCGGCCGTCAGCGGCTTGACGAACACCAACTCGCATCCCTCCAGTTCGTCGTGTACCGCGAATGCAGCATAGGGCAGACCGGCGATGTGCGCGCTGCGGGGGCCCACATCGATCAGGCGGCCGCCGCGGACCCGGGGCATGCTCCCGCCGGCCACCCCGAGGACGCGTACGTCCAGGGAATTCAGGAACGTCCGGTGCCCGCCCAGATCGACGTACTTGACCATCGGCCGACCATTGCGGATCACGCCGATGTTGGTGCTGGTGCCCCCCACCTCGAAAAAGATCCCATCCGAGATCCGCAGGTACATGAGGGCACCGGCGACACTGGCGGCCGGCCCCGAGAGCATCGTCACGATCGGTCGCTTGCGCATCTCCTGGACGTCCATCAGGCCGCCATCGCCGCGCATGATCATCAATGGGGCCTCGATGGCGGCCGCGCGCACGCAGCGTTCGGTCAAATCCGCCGTCTCCATCATCTTGGGGAGAATCGAGGCGTTCACGACCGCCGTGCGCGTTCGGACGGTGAGACCGTAGAGCTTGGTCAGCTCGCTGCCGCCGCAGGCGGGCATGCCGAGCGCCCCGGCCGTTTCTGTCACGAGCCGCTCGTTGGCTGTCCGGTCCACCCCGAACGCTTCACTGGCCACGATCACCCGGGCTCCGTCGTTCCGCAAGCCCTCCAGCGTCTCCCGGACGCGCTCCGGCGTGACCTGCTCCGACGGCAGCAGCGCGTGGAACGTTTGCAGTACCTTGCCCGGAGCGAGCTCGATGGTGCCGACATTGGTCTGCCACCGCGCCAGCGACCGCTGGACAAAGCCGCGCGCCATACCCAGGACCCCGACGGGCGCGACATCGCCCTCCAGAACCGCATTGGTCGCCTGGGTCGTGCTGTGCGCCACGAATCGGACGGCGGCAGGATCGATGTGGTGCTGGGCGAGCACCTCCCGAAAGACCTGGATCACGCCCGCGGCGACCCCTTCGGCGGCGCGATGCGTGGTCAGCGTCGTCGCCTTGCCGAGAATTGCCAGGCTCTCGTTCTCGATCGCCACGGCTTTGGTGAAAGTCCCGCCGACATCAATGCCAATCCGAACGTTCATCCCACTTCCTTCCGCGAACACACATGAGGGCCGGTCGAAAAGCGCCGGCCCTCGCACTCATTCCGAATTCCCGTCAGCTGCCGAGCATGAAGAGGGCCACCAGCGCGCTCAGTGCCGCGGCCGCCCAGGTGAATGGCAACGCCGTCCGGATGTGTTGCGCTCCCGTGATCTTCAAATAGCCCAACGTCCACAGCGTCCAGGAGTTGATCGGATCCGTCGTGCCGTGCACGTAGTTGGTGCCCTTCCAGGCCGCCAGCAGAAATCCGGGGTTGAGCGTCTTCATGCCCAAGAAGATCGGTACCAATGCGGCGCCGACTCCGGCCAGGCACATCGGGCCGCGATAAATCGCCAGCGGGGCGGCGACCGCCAAGAAAATCGCCACACCTGTGGTCGTCGTGGGGAGCACGCCTCCCAAGAGCTGCTTGAGCGGGGCCTGCACTTCCGGAAGCGAAGACGCCTTGATGATGCAGCCGATGATCAGCCACACCGCGCAGACCGGCGCCATGCTGCGGAATCCATCGTAGAACGCCTTTTGGAACAGATCCACCGTGTCCTTGAAGGGGCGATGGTGGATGGTCGCGAGCAAGGCGCAGGTCACCCCGACCAGGAATGCGGCGGTGACCGGCCACTTGAACAGCATGACCCCGGCCACCGGCACGATCGGCGTCAGCAGCGCAAACCAGGGCGCCTTCTGACCCGGGCCGGCTCCCTCTGCTGCCCCGGGCGTGCCGTAGCCCGAATCAATCCGCACGCTGTGCGTCCGGACCGGCCCAGCCGCGCGGATCTTCACGACGGCGAGCACGATCGCCATGACGACCCAGACGCAGAGCTGGGCAATGTACACGCCAAAATACTCGTTGAATGGCTTGGTGATGCCGAACAGCTTCGACCAGATACCCCATTCGATCAGGCTGAGCTGAATGCCGGCGATGATGGACATCGTGAAGAGCGGCGCCGCGACTTGCGTGGGAATGCCCATCGAGAGCATGATCGGCAACGCGATCACGCCGATCATGACGGCTGCCCCGACCCCGTACAGAGAGGTGAACAGAAACGTGATGACCAGGATCATGGCGACCGCCATCGCGATCGGTTTGTCGCCGGCCAGTTCCGCCGCGTTCCGGATCAGCGTCTCGGCGATGCCGGTCTGGACCAACGCCTCCGCCATCCAGGCGCCCATGATGATGACCATCGTCGTGCCGGCGTAGCTGAGAATGCCTCCATCAATGATCTCGGTCGGAATTTTCCATCCGGCCCCCGTGATGATGCCCCATGCCACGGCGAGCGTGACCAAGACCGGGACCATCGCCTGGCCGCGCATCAGGAGCACCAACGCGACCGCCCAGAGGGCCAGGATGCCGATTCCCAAGAGCGTACCCATGTGCGTCTCGCCTCCTCGCCTCGGAGTCGAGGCTCCGAACCGCGGTTAGCCCCCGATCATCAGAATCGCAGCAATCGTGCACAGTGCGGCCGCCAGCCAGGTAAACGGCAACGCCGTGCGGATATGCTTCGCCCCGGGAATCTTCAGATAGCCGAGCGTCCACAGCACCCACGAATTGATGGGGTCCGTCGAGCTGTGGATGTAGGCCGCCCCCTTCCAGGTGGCCCAGAGAAATCCGGGATTGAACGCCTTGATGCCCAGAAACATCGGCACCAGCGCCGAACCGACCCCGGTCAGGCACATGGGCCCGCGGTACACGGCGAGGGGCGCCGTGACGATGAAGAAGAGCGCCAGGCCCCACCGGGTGGTGGGAAGAATCCCTCCCAGGAGCACCTTCAAGGGGGCCTGGACTTCGGGTAGCGAAGAGGCTTTGATGATACACCCGATCACGAGCCAGACCGCGCACACCGGGGCCATGTTCCGGAATCCATCGTAAAATGCCCGCTGAAAGAGATCCACCGTATCGCCCAGCGGCCGGAAATGGATGGTGGCGATCAACCCGAACACGACGCCCATCAGGAACGCGGCCGTGAGCGGCCATTTGAACACCATCACGAAGACCACCGGTACGATGGGCGTGAGCAACGCAAACCACGGAGCCTTGCGGGCCGGAGCGGCGGCATCGCTGCTCGTCTGACCGTAGCCCGAATCGATGCGGACGCTGTGGGTGTGCACAGGGCCTTGCCGGCGCAGATGCGTGGCGACCAACAGCGCAGCGCAGCCGGCCCAGATCACCAACTGGACGAGGTAGAGGCTGAAATACTCGTTGAATGGCCCGGGAATCTTGAACAGATTGACGAAGATGCCCCACTCGACCAGGCTGATCTGGATGCCGGCGACGATGGACATGATAAAGGTAGGCGCGCAGACTTCGGGGGGTATGCCCAGCGAGAGCATGATCGGGAGCGCGATCACACCCACCATGACCGCGGCGCCCACGCCGTACAGCGAGGTGAACAGGAAGGTAATCACGACGATCATGGCAATCGAGACGGCGAGCGGCTTATCCCCCGCCAGCTCCGCCGCACCGCGGATCGCCGTCTCCGCGATGCCGGTTTGCACCATCACTTCACTGAGCCACGCCCCCATGATGATGACCATCACGGTGCTGGCATACCCCAGGATCCCGGCGTCAATAACGTCCGTGAAAATTTTCGAGCCGGCGCCCGTGATGAGGGCCCAGGAAACCGCCAAGGCGACGAGGACGGGCACCATGGCGGCCCCGCGCATCAGCAGGACGAGCGCAACTAGCCATAGCGCGAGAATGGCCAAACCCAGCAGAATTTCCAAAGTCTCACCTCCTTGTGAGAGCCCGAGACTTGCCCGCCACGTGGTCGGTGTTTCACCCCCTTCCGACTTCGGCCACCGAGAACTGACCAGCAACTCCATCCTTATATGCCCGCCCATTTTCGATTGTCAAGCGCTTGTCCCGGACGGAGGATCCGTTATTTCGCCGCCGCCCCTCCAGGAGGTGCGCACTCCCCTGGTTGACGGACGCGAGGGGCGGGGTGATTCCCGCAGCGCTGAACGACAACGCCCGCCCCGGTTATTTGCCGGGCGCGGGCGTTGTGTGATTGGCAGGATCGGCGGAATGTACAAACAGGGACGGCTAGCCGGCGACTCGCTGGGCGACTAAATCCCCCACCTGGGTCGTCGAGTATCCCATCTGCCCGGCGGCGAGGTTTCGAACCTTGTTCGCCGTGACCCACATCACCGCGTCTTCCACGCTGCGCGCCGCCGCCGGTTCCCCGATCGTATCGAGCAGCATGGCCCCTGCGCAGATCGCCGCGAGGGGATTGATCACGTTCTTCCCGGCGTACTTCGGGGCCGAGCCGCCCATCGGCTCGAACAAACTGACGCCCTGCGGATTGATATTCCCGCTGGCCGCAATCCCCAGGCCACCCTGCGTGATTGCAGCGAGGTCCGTGATGATGTCGCCGAACATGTTCCCGGTGACGATCACGTCGAAGATCTCCGGATTCTTGATCATCCACATGCAGATCGCGTCCACGTGGAAGTATTCCCGTTTGATATCGGGATAGTCCCGCCCGCCCATCTCGTGGAATGCCCGCTCCCACATCTCATACATGTAGGTCAGGACGTTGGTCTTGCCGCAGAGCGCCAGCGTCCGCTGCTTGTTCCGCCGCCGCGTGAGCTCGAAGGCGTAGCGCAGCGCCCGGTCCACCTGGAAACGGCTGTACATCGCGATCTGCGTCGCCACCTCTTGCGGGGTCCCGCGCATCATCGCCCCGCCCGCGCCGGTGTACACATCCCCTGTGTTCTCCCGGACGACCACGTAATCGATGTGCTCCGGCCCCTTGTCCTTGAGCGGGCAGTCCACCCCGGGGAAGAGTTTCACGGGACGCAAATTGATGTACAGATCCAGCTCGAAGCGCATCTGGAGCAGAATGCCCTTCTCCAGGAGGCCCGGTGTGATGCCCGGATGGCCGATCGCACCCAGGAGGATGGCGTCAAAGCCGCGCAGCTCCTTGAGCACGGAATCGGGCAAGATCTCTCCGGTCCGCAAGTACCGCTCGCCGCCCAAATCGTAGTCCGTCAAAGACACGCTAAACCCGTGCTTCGCCGCGGCCGCGTGCAGCACCTTCAACGCCTCGCGGGTCACTTCCGGCCCGGTGCCGTCCCCGGGAATCACTGCCAGATTGTAGCGCTTTCCGCCCATGGACGCCCTCCCCTCTCCGATCCGACGCAACCTGCCATACCAGAAAAAAGACCCGGGAAATGCGACGCAAACTATCAGCCGAAGGGAGGCGCGTCAAGCCATCAGGCAGGTAGGATAATGGGTTTCTGCTTGACTTGGGCAGCCGGTCGGG
>DATJQT010000271.1:0-1303 GCA_035505475.1 Vulcanimicrobiaceae bacterium | reverse complement strand
TCACGAGCCCGGCTTCGCTCTGGACCTGCTGTTCAAGGATCTGAAGCTGTTCGTGCAGACTGCGACCGAATCGCAGGCGCCAGCGTTCATCGCGGGCGCAGCGCTGCAGCTCTACAACGCCGCCCGCGCCGCAGGCCACGGCAAACAGGACCAAACCGTCGTTGCCCGCGAGATGGAAAAGATGGCCGGGGTGGAGTTGGGGGTGCTGAAAGCCTGACCAGACTGCCGGATCGAAGAGGCGCAGACGAGCAGGGGCGCAGAACGCATAGGGGGTGTGGGAGCAGAGGCGCAAGGGAGAGAAGTCGAAGCATATGAAACGGGCATCGTTCCACCGATGCCCGTTCTGTTCTTGCGCTGCTGAAACTGGCCGGGCGGCGCTTCTATGGTACTGTCGGTTGTGACGGCCTGCCCTCCGGGGGGATTCTTCCATGCCCAGTACCTTACCATATGGCACCTGGCTCTCTCCGATCCGCGCATCCGACATTGCGTCGGGGGCGGTCGGGCTGAGCGAGATTCAGCTACATGGGGGCGAGATCTTCTGGCTTGAGATGCGCCCGACGGAAGGCGGCCGCTCCGTCGTGGTGCGCCGACGGGCCGACGGGATGGTAGAGGATTGTCTCCCGTCTGGCTTTAACGCGCGGACTCGCGTGCACGAGTACGGGGGCGGATCCTACGTCGTAGCGGAGGCCCTGTACTTCAGCCATTTCACGGACCAGCGGGTCTATCGGGTCCGGTCTGGCCAGGATCCGGAGGCGATTACGCCACCGGAGGCGATGCGCTTCGCGGATTACGAATGGGATGCCGCACGGCAGCGCCTTCTCTGCGTTCGCGAAGACCATCGGCAGCAAGGGGAGCCGCAGAACACGATCGTCTCGCTGGACCCAAAAGGATGCGGGGCGGGAGCCGTGCTGGTTTCGGGGCGCGATTTCTATGCCGCGCCGCGGCTCAGCCCGGACGGATCGCAGCTCGCGTGGCTGACCTGGAGCCATCCCGCTATGCCCTGGGATGCGGCAGAGCTCTGGGTCGCTCCGGTACATGGAGACGGGAGCCTGGGTGAACCCATGCACGTCGCGGGCGGCGCCGGTGAATCGGCGCTCGAGCCGCTCTGGTCGCCGTCAGGCGACCTGCTCTTCGCCTCGGACCGGACGGACTGGTGGAACCTGTACCGGTTCCGCCACGGATCGGTCGAGTGGCTCACCAAACTTGAGGCCGAATTTGCGACACCGGCCTGGGTGTTCGGGATGCGGCACGCGGCCTTTGAGTCGCCCGGCACGCTCGTCTGCGCGTTCACGCAGCAGGGAAC
>DATJQT010000270.1:0-1639 GCA_035505475.1 Vulcanimicrobiaceae bacterium | reverse complement strand
CGAAGTGCTTGCCGCGCTCCAAGATACGGGCGGTGTGCGGATGATGGTCGGGCCGGGCTGCTCCATTTCGCCGGATACGCCAGAGGCGAACCTGTTGGCCGTTCGCGCCGCCGTTCAGGAATGGCAAGCGAGCCGGTGATCGAGGCAGGACAGGCTGCTGAAAGACCGTTTCCCGCCCAGGCTGTTCAATAAGGCCCAGGCGGCCCATCTTCGATGGGTGCCCCGGCGGCGAGCCGGGTGCCCATTCCGATGGTGTAGCGAACGCCGTAGATGAGCCCTTTTCAGCAGCCCGATAAGAGTGGCGGAAGGCTTCTGGTTCTCATGGTTCTGACCCCTCTGCGTGGTGGACACGATCGCGCACGCACGAGGGAAACGCGACGATCCAAACCAAATGGACCGGTGGTCACCGCGGTAAACGATGATGGGGGCCGCAAACGGCTCGTGCTTGTGGGTCCCCATTGGGACAGGAGCGAAGAATGCTGACAATGACGAAGGCGACCCGCATCCGGGCCGCGCTGGCGGGGGACCCGGTCGATCGTGTGCCGATCAGCTTCTGGCGCCATTTTCCAGACTGCGATCTGGACCCTCTCGCGCTCGCCAAGGTGCTGGTGGATTTCCATCGGCGGTACGATCTCGATTTCATCAAGCTGATGCCCAACGGCGTGTACGGGGTCGAGGACTGGGGCTGTGAGATTGCCTACCAAGGCGGGTCGAACGGCGCCCGCACCTGCGTGCGACACGCCGTCCAAACGCTTGAGGACTGGGACCGCCTGCGGCCACTGGTGCCGACCGCCAAGGCGCTCGCGCGCGAGCTGACCTGTTTGCAGGCCGTCTGCGCGAACCGGGGCGACGACGCGCCTGTGCTCCAGACGATCTTCTCGCCCTTCACCGTGGCCCGGAAGGTCGCCGGGCCAGAGCTGGTGCAGGAGACAATGACCCGCGATCCCAAGCGGCTGGAGAGAGCGCTAGAGGTGATCAGCGCAACGGTGGTAGCGTTCCTGGACGCCTGTGTCGACGCGGGGGCGGCGGGCGTCTTCTTCGCCAGCCAGACCGCATCGGCCGAGGTGATGAGCTGGGAAGATCACCAGCGGTTTGTCGCGCCCTACGACCAGCGCGTCCTCGCCGCCGCGAACCAGAAAGGGGCGATGGTGTTGTTCCACCTCCACGGCGAGCGGCCCTATGTCGGTGAGCTGGCAAAGACCTATCCGGTTCACGCGCTCAACTGGCACGATCGAAGGACGCCGCCCTCGCTCGCCCAGGCCAAGAGCCAGGTGCGGCAGTGTCTGGTGGGCGGACTAGACGAGCGGGGGACACTGGTCACCGGCTCGCCGGAGGCGATTCGGAATCAGGTACGCGACGCGGTCGCCCAGTGCGGAGGCCGCGGCCTGGTCGTGGGTCCGGGCTGCGTGCTGGATCTGAAGGTGCCCGGGGCGAATCTGGTGGTGGCTCGGGAAGCGATTGAGGGACTGCGCGTCGGATAAGGTTGCTCGGCGGGACGTCCGCTGAGATGGGAGGATATCAATGAGACACCGTATTCTCGGACTGCTGGCCATAATCCTGCTCCGCCTGTGCGCGTCCGCCTATGCGGCTGCGCCGCCCGGCGAGCTGCATGTGGCGATTCCCTGGACGCCCGAGAACC
>DATJQT010000269.1:0-15094 GCA_035505475.1 Vulcanimicrobiaceae bacterium | reverse complement strand
AAGGGCGTGCACCTCCTGCAGATCACGGGCGCTTCCGAAAGCCCCGCCCTGGGCATCCGCTGGGTGTATGTGTACGCGGCCTTCCCGCTCGGCATGGGCCTGATGGCGATCCGCTACGCCGCAGCCCTGGTCGCGGTCTGGCGCGGGCGCGAGCGGGACGCGGCGGCGGCGAGCCTGGAGCCGCCGCCATGACGGTGGCTTGGTTCTTTATCGCGCTGGTCGGGCTAATGGCCCTCAACGTGCCGATCGCGTTCTGCATGGCTGGCGTGGCGTTGGGCTATGTCCTGATCACCGGCACGGTGCCGATCGAGCTGATCGTTCAACGCATGATCAGCGGCACCGACAGCTTCGTCCTGCTTGCCATCCCGTTCTTCCTGCTGGCGGGCTCGCTCATGAACGCGGGCGGCGTCACCCACCGGCTGATGACGTTCGCGCGCTCGCTGGTCGGTCACATCACCGGCGGCCTCGCGCACGTGACGGTGGTCACCAACATGATCATGGCGGGTATGTCCGGTTCCGCCGTCGCGGATTGTTCGGGGACGGGCGCAATCCTGATCCCTGCGATGATCCGGGACCGCTACAGTCCGGCCTTCGCGGCGGCGATCACGGCCACGGCGGCGACGATTGGACCCATCATCCCCCCCAGCATTCCGATGGTCATCTATGCGGCGATCGTGAACGTCTCCGTCGCCCGGATGTTCGTCGGCGGGTTCATTCCCGGCGTCCTGATGGGCCTGTTTCTGATGACGATCGCCTACGTCGTGTCCAAGCGGCGCGGCTACCCGAAAGAGCCGCGCGCCACGCTCCGCGAGATGGCTCGCGGCACCAAGGAATCCATTCTCGCGCTGCTCATGCCGGCCATTGTCCTGGGTGGCATCCTACTCGGCATCTTCACCCCGACCGAGGCGGCCGTCGTCGCCGCGCTTTACGCTTTCGTCCTTGGCGCCTTCGTGTACCGCGAGCTGAAACCGCGGCACCTCCTCGGCGTGGCCCAGGAAGTGATCGTCGGCACCGCCAGCGCCATGCTGATTTTGGCGGGCGCCACACCCTTTGGCTGGTTGCTCGCCTCCGAGCGCGCGCCGCAGACGGTGGCCGCCGCCTTCAGCGTGTTCAGCGAGCCATGGATGCTGCTCCTCGCCGTCAATATCCTGCTCCTGATCCTCGGGTGCTTTATGGAAGCCGTCTCCATCCTGATCATCCTGAGCCCGGTCCTCGCGCCCATCGTCGCCGCCGCGGGGATCAACGACGCACACTTCGGCGTTATCCTGGTGCTCAACCTGATGATCGGGACCGTGACACCACCGGTAGGTATTCTGATGTACATCGTTTGCCGCATCGCCAATGTCAGCATCGTCGAATTCGCGCACGAGGCATGGTTCCCGATCGTTGGTTTGATTGCCGTCCTGTTCCTGATCACCTACGTGCCGCCCCTGGTGACCTGGTTGCCCAACCTGATCCTGAGTCACTGAGGGCCGAGGAGACCCGATGAGCGCCGCCCGTCCTGTCGTCCGCGTTGGAGTCGTTGGAGCCGGATTCGTAGCCCACCTGCACGGCGAGGCCTACCGCATGGTGCGTGGCGTGGACGTCGTGCTGCAGGCCGTCACCGCCGCCCGTCCGGAGCGGGCGAAGACGTTCGCCCAGGCGTTCGATGTTGCCGCCACGGTCCCGAACTTCGAAGCGATCCTGTCCGACCCGCAGATTGACGCCGTGGACCTCTGCACGCCGCCGCACCTGCACGCCCCGATGGGCATCGCCGCCGCCAAAGTCGGGAAGCACGTCTTTGTCGAAAAGCCGCTCACGGGATTTTTCGGCGATGCGGCCACGCCGCGGTCAGAGATGCTGAAGCGGGCGATGACCTCCGCCGACGCATTGGTCCAGGCCTGCCGCGCCGCCACGGTCCACCTCTGCTACGCCGAGAATTGGGTGTATGCACCGGCGATCCGAAAGGCCCGGCGCCTGCTCGCGGCCTCGGGTGGGCCGATCCTCCGGATCATCGGGGAAGAGAGCCATTCGGGGACGCATGCGCCGGCCAACAAGCGCTGGGAGACGGGCGGCGGCGGCTCGCTGATCGGCAAGGCCTGCCATCCGCTCGGCGGGGCCCTATATCTGAAGGCTGACGAGGGTGTGCGCCTCGGCGGCACGCCGATCCGGCCGGTCTCGGTGCTGGCAGAAGTGGCGCATCTCGCCGCGACCCCGAGCTTCAAAGCCTCAAAGCCCTGCTACATGCGGGTGGTGGAACACGCGAACGTGGAAGACTGGGGCAGCATGCTGATCACCTTCGAGGACGGGACCGTCGCACAGATTTCCGCATCGGACGTGGTGCTAGGCGGGGTGCGCAATCAGATGGCGGTCTATGGGGCCAAGGCGGTCGTCTTCGCCAATATCAACCCGAACGACGCGGTCCAGGCCTACTCCCCGGAACACAGCGTCTTCGGCGACGAGTACATCGTGGAGAAGATCGAGACCAAGGCCGGTTGGAGCTTCCCCCAGCCCAACGAGGACCTGACCAACGGCTATTACGCCGAGCTGCAGGATTTCGTGGAATGCGTCGCGCACGACCGCGAGCCGTTGTCCGGCGCGCAGCTCGCCCATGACGTGACCGCAGTCATCTACGGCGCCTACCTCTCGGCCGCCGAAGGTCGCCGCGTAGACCTCCGGCCGTACCTGTAAAATTGGCCGGGATCACGCGTTCATTGACGAGCCGCGTCGTGCGAGGCTCGTCGCCTTTCCGGCCACACCTCTCATCACAATTCGCGTGACTGCGAACGGCAGGGCGTCGAGATCGGTGACCGGCGGACGGTGGGGGGGTGGACGACGTGGCCGTTCCGGCGCACACTGATCCCGGGGATGTCTGAAAGCGACCGGCCGGCCGCACACTCCGTCGCGGCGAAATCGAATGCTTTCCGCGCACCGAAATCGACGGCCCGCGAGGACGCCAGCAATGCCCCGGACTCGATCCGTCAGCTGCGGTTAGTTCAGGCGCGGATTATCCGGCATGCGGTCAACGTGCGTGCGCAAGAGCGTCAGGAAGGGGGTCCGAAGGCTCTGCAGGTACGCCAGCGCCCGCGGGTTGTGCTGATATTCGATGAACGTTTCGGCGTGGTATTCGACGGTGCTGCATCCGATCTGGGCGGCCACCAGGCCGATCGGGTGGCCGCCGGCGCGCACAAGCGTGTTGAGGCGGTCGAGCGCGTCGTCGTCGATCGCAAACACAAACTCCGTCCCGTCGTCTTTCAGCACCGCGATGGCGGCGAGCGTGAAGGCCGTTGCCCGCGCCTGGAGCTCGACGATGAGCTCCGGGGTGGATCGCGGCGAGCGTGCGGTCCGCCAGGTATCGGGCATGCTCTCTCCTGGGGCGCTGTCGTTGGCCATGCAACGAAGCTAGCACGACAAGGCGGCCGGGCCTACAACTGGTTTCCGTCCTCCCGCCCACGGTCCGCATTCATCCGCTGGCCCCGACGCCCAGACGACGCGCGCTCCGCGATCCGCCGCGCTACCCCTCCAGCGCGGCGAGCCCCTTGGAGAGATTCGAGACGACGAGAATGACTTCGGGCGGCCTGTTCCCGCCCGTGGTCGCATACACGCAGGCGATGTTCACCTCGGCGGCCGCCAGCCGTTGCGCGGCGGTGGCCAGCGTGCCCGGCCAATCTTCCAGTGGAAGCGCTATGGCGTGCTCGCGTGCGCACGGAATGCCGCCCGCCTGCAACACGGTCTCGGCGTCGGCGAGGTCCGACACCAGCAGGCGAATCTTCCCGCCCCCGATCGTCTCCGCCGCACAGACGCCTTCGATCGTTATGCCCGCCTCGCGCAAGGCGGACGTCACGCGCGCGAGGACGCCGGGCTCGCTCGCAAGCGTGACGACCAGCTGGGTGATCCTCGGCATCGATCCGTCCTCCAGCAAGCAAGGGGAACGCCGGCCCGGCCCACCAGGCCTCGGCACCCCGCGACCCGGCAGGCCCGAATTGGTGAGCCCGCGAGAGTGGCCGGACCCGAACGTCGAAGACGGCTAGCGCTCGGGGTCGTGGATGACGGCGAGCCGCGACTGGATCGCCTCCACGGACAACGCCTGTGGCCCCAGCGGTCGACGCTTCGCGAAGAGCGTGGCGGTGTCTTTCTGGCCCAGCTTGCGCTCGATCACGGTCTTCCGGCGGGACTGGGTATAGAGGAAATGAAGCGCAACCGTCTTTGCGAGAGGCGCGCCGTAGGCGCGTGGCGCTGGGCCGAAGCCGCCGTCGCCCTCCCGCACAAACGGCGTGAACCGGGAGTCCCCGCCCGCCAGGGTATCCCGGTGCACCAGCACAGAGTGCTGCGTGTGAGCCCAGATCGTCTCCCAGACCGCCAGGTACGTCTCCCAGCGATCGGCCTTGTCCAACATCGACAGAATGCTCCGGTACAACAGGATTTCCTTGGCGTCGGCTTCTCGGGGACCGAGCCGCGGGCGATAGATGTGCGTGGCCTGCAGCAGACGTAAGGCCGCTTCCAGCCCGTCATCATACCCTTGCGTCGCCTCGACGTCGGCCCAGAGCGCCTTCCAGGTCGCGGCCTCCATCGTCACGGAGTAGCGCTCCCAATCCAGCGGCTCCGCGGCGGCAAGCAGCTGCGAAATCCAGTCCTGAATATTCATGCCGGCACCTCAGCGGCTCCCGCCCGGGTGCCGGTGGATCCGGAGGCTGCCGAATCCAACCAGACGGTTCCGCTGCTCGTCCCACAGGCGGTAGGTCATGGCCTTCAGGCTGGCGCCGAGCGTGATGTGGGGGACGCGCTGAAAGAGCGGATCGGCGCGATGGCATCGTTCCAAATTGTAGTTCGGAATCCCCGGGCTGAGGTGGTGGATATGGTGGAATCCAATGTTGCCCGTGAACCACTGCAGCACCCGGGGCAGCTGGTAATACGAGCTGCCCTGGAGCGCGGCCTCGACATAGTTCCAGCGGTCGCGGTGCTCCCAATACGTGTCTTCGAACTGATGCTGGACGTAGAAGAGCCACACGCCGACCGAACTCGCGACCATCAGCACCGGCACCTGGATCAGGAGATAGGCCTGGATTCCGACCAGCCAGGTGAGGCCCGCCACCATGCCCATGATGCCCAGATTCGTCGACAGGACGCTGGTCCACTCCCGCCGGTCGCCCCGGCGATAGGGGAACCGCTGCAGGACCACGAGCAAGAAAAACGGGGCGATGCAGAACAGCACCAGCGGATTACGCACCAGCCGGTAGGCGCACCGCTTCCAGCCCGGTGCCGCCAGGTATTCCTGGACGGTCAAGGTCCAGACGTCGCCGACCCCGCGCCGGTCGAGGTCGCCCGCGGTCGCATGGTGGCGAGCGTGCTTGTGCCGCCAGTGGGCGTAGGGTGTGAACACCAGGATCCCGGTGAGCACCCCCAGGGTGTCATTGGCCTTCCGGGACCGGAAGAACGCGCCGTGCCCGCAGTCGTGAAAGATGATGAACAGACGTAAGAGGAATCCCGCCGTCGGGATCGCCAAGGCGAGTGCGATCCAGTACGAGATCGCCATGCTGAAATACATCGCCACCCACAGCGCCCCGTAGCCGGCGAGTGTATTGGCCATCTGCCAGGCGCTCCGATGGAGTGCAGGCTTCTCGTAGCGGGCCACGATCCGCTTCCAGGTCGTTTTCTCGGGCGTATATGGTGTCGCCGGCTGACTGACCGTGTTCATACTTTGGGGTCCCCTTGGATGGTCGTACGACGATGATCTGGGCAGGCATGACCCTGCCCGGCGAAGGAATCCCGCGCCCCTGCGCCTCGCCGCGATACTTGTCGAAGCGTAGGGAATGAATCGCAGGACCCTCGGAACGGAAGGGGAAAACGCGGGCGCTGCGCTTCGAGTCCGGACCGCCCCGGCTCCGCACGCCTGAAGCGCTCTTCACTTCTCGACGGTGCGGTGAATCCTAGAACGCGTGTGCGGCGCATTTCGCCGGGGCTGCTCCCTGGGGGGCGGCCATCACCCGGCGATCGCTGGTCGCAATCGCTTCAGCTCCGAAGCTTGGGCCGGGGCGTCCCGCCCAGCCCGGTCCGCGGCCGGCGTCGCCCCGGCAGCGTCCCACCTTTCCGGGCGAGGCTCCGGATGCGCCGGACGGCCTGCGCCTGGCGCTCCACGTTGGCGAGCAGGGACCGGTCGCTTTCGCGATGCAGCCCCTCCTCGATCAGCGCCCGGAGGACGATTTGCAGGCTCACCGGGAGCTTGAGCGTGGTGGTCGCCTTGCCGGCCATCACCCGGGCCCGATCCAGCACGTCCTGGGGGAGGATGAGCAAGACGCGCGACTCGTGCTCGAACATCGCCGCACCATCCTTGTCAGAGGCGAGCATCCAGAGGGACGCGCGCGACCGCTATTGATTATATTTAAGATATGTATTATATTTGAAATGTGTGCTGAGTCAACCGGAATCCGAACCGATCGGGGAGGATACGGTCGACGGATAGCCCCGACACCGGCGCGGTTCCAAGCCGGCGTGTCGCGCGCCGCGAGGTTCTGCGGTGAGAGTTCTCAACCAGCAACCTGAGGGGGGATGATGCCAGTCCGGCTCTTCGTGGGAAACCTGGCCTATGATGCAACCGAGGCCGAGCTGCGGGAGTTCGTCTCGGCAGCCGGCACACCGCTGTCCGTGCGGATCCTCACCGACCGGGAGACGGGCAAGCCCAGGGGGTTTGGGTTCATCGAGTGGAGCGATACCGCACAGGCGGAGGAGGCCATCCGCCGCTTTCATCAGCAGGTGTTCAAGGGGAGGCCGCTGGTGCTCAACGAGGCGCGCGCCCGCGAGGCGGGGAGCGGCGGCCGGGCGAGCGGGCCAGGCTCACCGGCGCGCGCTGCCGGACCAGGTCAGCCCGCGCGCACCTTCGGCCCGGATGCGCCGCCCCGGGGCAAGCGGAAGCCGGTCGGGCGAGGCGCCAAGGGAGAGCGGGGACCCAAGGGGCCCATCCCCGAGCGTGGCGGGGGCCAGTTCTTCGCGGGGGGGGTGGACGATTCCCCGGACGATCCGGCCGCTGACGATACCCCGTTCTGGTTACGGCCGGAATCCGACACTCGGGCAGACGACTGACGCTCACGCCCGCGATGGGGCGAGGGGCCGCCCCGGGCACCGGCGCGAGTAGGCGAGGAATGCACGATATGGCGAAGAACTCACGGCCGAGCTTTCAAAAGCGGGCCAAGGAAAAGGCCCGGCAGGACCGACGGAAGGAAAAGGACGCCCGGCGGCTCGAAACGAAAGAGCGGCGGACAAACGCTCCCGCGCGGACCGGGGAAGACCCGGACATTGCCGGGATTGTCCTTGGTCCGCAACCGCTTCCGGCGCAATTCGACGTCCCGCCGGCCCGCCCTAAACCGTAGCGATCCTTTTCCCAACTACCAGGCGGCGCATCGCCAACCCTGGCGGCTCAGGTCGCTGCCGCCTGATACTCGGCGAGCAGCGTGTCCCTGAGCGCCTCGACGGACACGATCTCCGTCGCCCGGTGGGCGTTCGCATCGGCGCAAGCGATCACTCCCACCCCGCCATCGTTCGCCACCGCCGAGGCCAAGCCGGACAATGAAACCCCGTCCCCATCCCCCCTGGATGATAGGCAGCGCGGCGGTGAGGTCCCCGATGCGCAGCGGTTGCGGCCGACATTCAGGCGTGCACCCGTCCCTTCTCTTCTCCTGCACGGTCGTGGGCATCCTCAGCTCGGCGGGGTAACGGCGCAGGAGACGTGCCCTCTTGATCCACGCAGTGCTTCGCAGCGGAGACCGCCTCGCCTTGGGACGCGTACTCCCCTCGGATCCGCGCGACCGGCGCATTACCACCGCGCTCTTGCCCTCGACCGAGCTCCACCACCGAGACCACCCAGACCCCGCTCAGGAGTTGCGCGGTGTGGATCCGATGATTCTTGTAGACGCCGCTCCCTTTCAGATCCATCCCTCCTCCGTTTGCCTGCGATCTGGGCTGCAACTGATTTCGGGTCCGGTCACCGGCGGGGTAAAACGGATTAGGCGGGTGTGACTTCCGCATCCGGGACCGCACTCCCTGCCTGCCCGTTCTTGCAGAACACTTCAGCCGCAGATTTCGCGTCCCGTTGGTTCCTCCACGGACCCCCTGTGACCGGCCGATCGCCGCCGACATCTTTCTCGGCGACGCGGGCGCGGGCCCACCAGACGCCCTCGGCCCGGAAGGTCGTGATCGTAAACCGCTGGTAGGGGTAACTGGCCCACTGCTCGTCCATGACGTGCTCGCTTTCCGATGCGGCGACCCCGACGCTCGCGGCCCACGCCACGTTTCTGGCATGCTGGGAGGCCGGCCGCGCCTGACGACGTGCGGAGAAGGCGCGCGGGGCGGGGTGCCGTTGAGCCATCGCGCCGGGCGCTGCTCCCAAGCGAAGTTGCAGCTACTATGACAGATATTTTTTATATAACAAATAAAATCTCCGCCGCGCGACACGGAGCCGGTATTTACCTTGACAGATGTCGGGCGGGCCCCTACAGTAGACGCGCTTGGGACACGGTTCGGCCTGCCTGCCAGTGCTGAGACACGCTGCGGGGACCCTCCTCTCGCGGCGTTTTGATTTTTGGGACAGCTCACCGCGAGCGGCCGCACTCGCCGGAGGACCGATGGGGTGGAATGGCCAGAATGGAAGCGGGGCCGGCGAGGGATCGCACCATCCGCCGCTCGAGGTGCGGGTGGGCGAACGGGGCCTCGAGGGCGCGCTCCGGCTCTTCAAAAAGCTGGTGCTCCGGGATGGGCTCCTGCGCGAACTGAAGCGCCACGCCCATTACGAGAAACCGGGCGACCGGCGCCGACGCAAGGCGCGCGAATCGCTGCGGCGGGTCCGCAAGCAACGCATCCGCTCGCTCCGGCGCGGGGAAGAGCTCGAGTAATCGCCGACAAGTGCAGCGGGCTCGTGGCGGGAGCGGCCTACGAGCCCTGGGAACGTGGTTTGCCGCTCATAGCAGCACAGTGTCCCGCAGCCGCGGGACGAAAGGGGCAGCAGGATGGGAACGCGATTGTACGTGGGGAATTTGCCGTTCGATGTGGATGAGGCCCAAATCCGCACACTCTTCCAGGAAGGCGGGAGGGAAGTCGCGGAAGTCAAGGTCGTCACGGACCGCGACACGGGGCGCCCCCGGGGATTCGCCTTCGTAGAGATGACCAGCCAGGCGGACGCGCAGGCGGCCATTGCCGCCATGAACGGCCGCGAAGTCGGCGGGCGGGCGCTGACCGTCAACGAGGCGCGCGAGCAGGCGCCGCGGCGGGGCGGATTTGGCGGTGGGTACGGTGGAGGCGGCGGCCGCGGTGGTGGCGGCGGACGGCCACGCTACTGAGGCGGACCCGAGACACGAACGCCCCACCGCGCTGGGCCCGCGTCAACGGCGCTCATGTCGGCTGGCGCGTGTCTGGGGGAAGTATCTGAAGGATGGGGGCCGTCAATGATAGGTGTCTGCATCTATAAGAAGAATCGAGGGCTCGGCGCCTGTGTGGGGCCGGTGGCCAGAATCAAGGTGGCCTGCAAGACCTCGCAGGCCTGGAGAGGGCTCCGCGACTTGGCGGAGCGGCTGAAATCGACGGGCGAAGAGCCCGGCGTATGCAAGGCGCACGAGAAGCGGGGCGAGGAGAATGGCTATCTGCTCGATGTGCAGACAGCCGCCCCCGTCCCAAAGCCCACGGCGGGCAAGCGGAGCCCCAGGCCCGCTGCGCCATCCAAGACGCGTGCGGTTCCTGCCGGGGGACACTCCGGCGTGGAGTGAAGACTACCATTCGAGAAGGGAGTGTTGTCAATGCGTAGCACGGGAAAGATCAAGTGGTTCAACGATGCGAAGGGATTTGGATTCATCGAGCGCCCTGACGGAGAAGATGTGTTCGTGCACTATTCTGCCATTCAGGGGACCGGATTCAAGACCTTGAACGAGGGCCAGGCTGTGGAGTTCGACGTCGTGCAGGGCCCGAAGGGTCTGCAGGCCGCCAATGTGACCCCGGCCGCCTAGCTCGCTTAGCCGCCCAAAAGGCCCGGGGATTTCCCCCGGGCCTTTTGTTTTTTTTCGCGCATCCCGCCCGGATTGCGCTGCCGCGACCGCGATCGTACCTCCTTCACAGCCCCGAACTGTTGCCGTGGCATGCGCCGATTCCCGCACATCAATGGGTCCCCACCGAGAACTGTAGGGACCGTTGCGGACAGGCGCGTTTGGCGATCGGATCGGCGGGGAGCTGCTACTGGCTCACATTGCCGAGGCGCCCGGACCGTAAGGCGTTGACCCCTGAAGGCGCGCTGGGGCTAAAATCGAAACGGGCTTTCCGGCAGGAAACCGACCGGCACACGGTCAACTACGCGGCTCGATACGGGAGCTCCGGCTGCCGGGGGTCTGCACCGAGGCGGCGGATGGTACTGAGCAGCACCTCCGGCGGATCATTCTTGCTGACATATCCGGCCGCACCCGCGGCCAGCATGGATTGCGCCTGCTCGGCGTGCTGGAACATCGAGAGGCCGATCACGCGCACGCGCGGACAGGCACTCGCGAGGATCCGGGTGGCCTCTACGCCGTTCATAACCGGCATGTTGACATCCATGAGCACCACGTCGGGCTGGAGCGCACAGGCCACCTCGACCGCTTCCTTGCCGTCCGCGGCTGCGCCGACGATTTCCATATCGGCCTCTTGCGCCAGCATGGCCGCAAGCGCGGTACGGAGGACGCTGTGATCATCGACGATGAGGATGCGCATTCGACCCTCCGAGTCTGACCGCACCCTATATATATCGGCGACCGCGTCCTGTCTATCCGGGTACCCCCGGAAATTCGCGCCATTCCTCTCTTATGCGCAGGATTTTGCGCAGTGCTCAGGCGGCTCGACAGATACGCACGGGGATCATCCGGGCCCCGTCGTGGTCGGCGGCCGCGTGGAATCTGCCATCGAACGCCTGGGGACGCGCGTGCAATGGTTGCAGGGGGATTTCTGGGGGCGTGCGTTGGCCTAAAGGTGGGCGGAGAGCCGATCGGTCCCTCACACCCATCATCCCGACCGATCGCGCTCACTGAAACGGGGTCTTCGAATTTCGGGGCTGCGGGCCTGGCTGATCGCCCGTTAGGGCAGCCTGATGATCTCTACCCAGTTGGGATTGCGTCCTACCGGATAAGCCCGAAGCCACGTCAAGCTGCCCGAGTCCGGATCAATGCGGTAAGTGGACAACCGGTGCGACCGCTGGCCCACGGCGAGCAGCATGCGCCCGGACGGATCGACGTTGAATCCGCGCGGCTGCTCCTCGGTCGGCGTGTGTCCGATTGCCGAGAGCGTCCCGGTGGTCGGATCCACGCGGAAGCCGGCCAAGGTGTTGGAGCCGCGCTCGGAGGCGTAGAGAAACCGGCCGTCCGGCGTCAAGTGGAGATCGGCCGCGGACGGCTCGCCGCGAAAATCGGGCGGCAATGCGCTCACCGTTTGCAGTACGCTCAACAGCCCCTGAACGGTATCGTAGCCCGCCACGCATACCGACGCGTCCAGTTCGTTCAACAGGTACACCCACTTCTTTGTCGGATGAAACGCGAAATGCCGGGGCCCCGCGTGCGCGTGCACCCGTAGGGCAGGCGGCTCGTGCGGCGTCAGCCGGCCCGTGGTCGCGTCAAACCTGAACTGCAATAGGAGGTCGCCCCCCAGGCTCGTCGCCAGGACAAAGCGGTTCCCGGGGTCCGGCAGGATCGCATGCGCATGCGGCTCGGTGGAGAGGATCTGGATGGGCGCCTCGACACGCCCGTCCGGCGCGAGCGGGCTTACGGCGATCTTGTGGCCGGTGTAGGACGCACTCAAGAGAAACCGACCGGTCCGGTCCGTGACCAGATAGGCCATGCGGTCGGGCAAGGGCCCGTTGGCGACGTGGGCGAGCTTGCCGGTGCGTGCGTCAATGCGGAAGCTCGCCGCGAACATCGGCTCGCCGCGGATCCCGACGATCAACACGCGCTTGTCCGGACGGATGGCGAGGGGCGATGACGTGCCGGCCGTCCCCACGTCTGGAATCGCCGCCGCGTGTACGAAGCCCAGCTCGCCGGTGTCGGCATCGAGATGAAAGACGTGGATGTCATTGGTCTCGGCATTGCCGACATACACACAGGGACGTGTTTCGCTCGTGCCGGTCATCATGCCCCCTGCGTTCTATACCATGTAGCTGCCGCCGTTCACGTCAATGCAGACGCCGTTGACGTAGCTCGCATCGTCCGAAGCGAGAAACGCGATCACGGTGGCGACTTCCGACGGCTGGGCCAAGCGCCCCAGCGGGATCCCGGCCAGGACGCGGGCTTGCTCGTCCGCGGGGCGCGCCTCCCACTTGGCCTTCACGCGGGCGGTCAGGACAACGCTGGGAGCGACCGAGTTGACGCCGATCCCAAACGGTCCGAGCTCCACGGCCATGTGCTTGGTGAGGGCCAGCATCCCGGCCTTGGCCGCGCTGTAATGAGGCCCCGAGATCCGGCTGAAATTCCGGCCGGCAAACGACGACACGTTCACGATCCGGCCGGCCTTTTGCCGCTTCATCGTCGGCACGGCCGCGCGGATGCAGAGGAACGCCGATTTCAGGTTCAGGGCCACCGTGGCGTCCCAGTCCGCCGGCGGGATGTTCTCGACCGGCATGGTCGGCGTGCCCAGGCCCGCGTTGTTCACCAAGATGTCGAGGCGGCCCCAGGTCGCCACGACGCGGGCGACCATGGCCTCGACCTGCGTCTGATCGAGAACGTCGCACGCGATCGCCAGAGCCTGGCCGCCGCGGCCCTGAATCGACGCGGCCACGCGCTCCAAATCCGTTACGGTCCGGGCTGTCACCGCGACCCGGGCCCCGCGCTTGGCCAGTACCTCCGCCGTCGCCGCGCCGATGCCCCGCGATGCGCCCGTCACCACCGCTACCCGATCCTGCAGATCCATCCGAATCCCTCCTTCCCGTGTTGTTGCAAGGCTTCATGTGGTTCGCCCGACCGTTGCAGCGCGCCGGCGCCATCCGGGACGCTCAGAGGGAGCAAAGCCCCGATTGCGGTGGGCACCGGCCTCAACCGCCGAGATCAAGCGACTGCCAGACAGACGCGACTATATCACGAGCGACCCGCGTTGCTCGCATCGGTCACAACCATTTCTTTCTTTGGGTTACACGCCTGCTCGCTCCGGCCCTTCTCGAGATGCTGGGCGCAAAGCTCGCCCCGCTTCCCCCGGCACGTCTGGTTATAGGAGCATTCCCCGGATCCCCCTGCCTTCCTCCTCTCTTCCCAATTGACAGCAACAAGCGGGCATGGTACTTGCCACGCCGAGGTGACCACTCAGTAGGGAGAGGCGATGGGGCTTCGCACGCCAGGACGCTGGCGATCTCGGGGCTGGTGCTGGTGCTGGGTCCTCAGCTTCGCTCTGCTGTGCAGCTACATCGGATTTGAGGTTCTCGATCTAGACGGCTCCGACCTGCTGAACCGGTTGGGTCTCGGGGTAGGCTTGTCTGCCACGGTCCCGGTGGAAGCCGAACGGGTGTTCCGGGTCGACCTCACCCACCATGCCGAAGACACGCATCTCGTCCTACCGGCAATCTCGCAACCCATCCCTCAACCCGGAGCGTCTCTCGGCGCACACCTGCGTCAACTCGTCCGGCGCAGCCCCCTCTTGCGGGAACGAGTCGCATCGACTGCCGCAACGCCCTCGGACACCATCTCTACTGATCCTGTCTAAGTAGGAGGAGTAGTTGTGCCCGCCCGCACCCGTTTCGTCTAAGGGCGACGCGCCGCGCGCAGGCTCTGGAATGGTTGGGATCGAATTACGCTCCGGAGGTCCATCGCGCCGGTCCGTCCGGTCCAACGGGCGGGTGGGATGCTTGGGTTCCTCACCGGCCTGGCGCTCGGAAGTGCTTTGACCGTGCTGCCCGGCTGGACGCGTAGGTAGGGGTTCAGAGGGACGACGGCTCCAGCACCAATAGGGACTTTGATGAATACCATAAGAGCCCTGGTCGCCCACTGGGGCTATTTCGCCATATTCGCGTTTGTCGTGCTAGGGAACATCGGCGTGCCCGTGCCCGAGAACTCCGTGCTCTGGGTCGCGGGGTACCTGGTCTGGAAGGGCCGGCTCGCGCTCGGACTCGTCCTGGCGGTCGGCGTGATTGGCGCTGTAGTCGGGGACAACATTGGGTTCTGGATCGGCCGGCGGTACGGCCAGACGGCGGTCGATCGGTACGGGGGCTGGATCCACCTGACCCCGCCACGCCTGGAGCGGATGCGGCGCTTTGTGCACCGGTTCGGGCCGGTCGGCGTGTTCATCGCCCGCTTTGTGACGGGGCTCCGCTTCATGGCGGGCCCCTTGGCGGGGAGTCTCGGGCTCTCGCCCGCCGTATTTTTCGTGGCCAATGTTCTGGGGGCGATCTGTTATGTCCCGGTCATGGTCGGCGCGGGGTACGCGGTCGGGTACGGCTTCCGCCAGTATGCCAAACGATTCTTGCTGGGCCCCGACACCCTCGAGGACCTCCTGCTGCTCGGTACCGCGTGTCTTGCCATAGTGGTCGTGGTCTTTCAGGGGGTGCGGTTTTACCGGAACCGGAATAGGTGAGGTTGCTCCAAAGTAACTTATCCCCCGAAATGCATACCAAGTAATCTTACACTGGACCCCATGCCGCTACCCGCTCGTCGTGATAGTGTAACCCCGTCAATCCGTAAAATGTCCACAGCAGGCAATGGCCTGCAATCGTGTGTCAGAAGCCCCGCCTCCGCTTCGACTCGCTCGAACTCAAGACGAGCGTGTTTGTTCTCGCATATCAGTTCATGAACGCAACTTTTCGCGACCACAGGTGACGGAAGGTCCCGCTGAAATGCCTCGTATGCATTTTCGGGAACGACAGGCAGCAGGTCGCCTGTGCTCGAATTTGTAGACTGATCAGGCTGGCTGATTTTTGGCACCACCTGCCAACCACTGTATTTATGGACGTTTGCCTGGTCACCGCGTGTTGTGACTTGCTACGATAAGGCCATTGCTGCTACCCTATCGTGATGCAGACCACGGCGAGGCAGCAACTGGCGATCCACAAGGGGCAGGCGCTGGCACTCTGCTGGTTGCTGCAACAGCCCCTCGGGGTGGGCGGGGAGATCCTGGCGGGGCTCACGCGGACGCTGGCCTT
>DATJQT010000268.1:0-1112 GCA_035505475.1 Vulcanimicrobiaceae bacterium | reverse complement strand
ATGGCGAAGGAAAAATTTGACCGCAGCAAGCCGCATGTGAACATCGGGACGATCGGGCACATCGATCACGGCAAGACGACGTTGACGGCGGCGATCACGAAGGTGCTGGCCAAGCACAATCCGAAGGTGAAGTTCCGGTCGTTCGATTCGATCGACAACGCGCCGGAAGAGAAGGCGCGGGGCATCACGATCGCGGTGGCGCATATCGAGTACGAGACGGCCAACCGGCACTACGCGCACGTGGATTGCCCGGGCCACGCCGACTACATCAAGAACATGATCACGGGTGCGGCGCAGATGGATGGGGCGATTCTGGTGGTGGCGGCCACCGACGGCCCGATGCCGCAGACGCGCGAGCACGTGCTGTTGGCCCGTCAGGTGGGCGTGCCCTACATCGTGGTGGCGCTGAACAAAGTGGACATGGTGGATGATCCGGAGTTGCTCGAATTGGTCGAGCTGGAGGTTCGAGAGCTGCTGTCGAAGTACAACTTCCCGGGCGACGATCTGCCGGTGGTGCGGGTGAGCGCGCTGGGGGCGTTGAACGGGGAAGAGAAGTGGGAAAAGACGGTGGACGAGCTGATGGCGAAGGTGGACGAGTATGTGCCGACGCCGGCTCGCGACGTGGACAAGCCGTTCCTAATGCCGATCGAAGACATCTTCTCGATCCAGGGCCGCGGCACGGTGGTGACGGGGCGCATTGAGAAGGGGATTTGCAAGGTCGGCGAGGAAATGGAGATCGTCGGGTTCCGCGACACGCGCAAGACGGTAGTGACGGGCGTCGAGATGTTCAAGAAGCTGCTGGACGAAGGGCGTGCGGGCGACAACGTGGGCCTGCTGCTGCGCGGCATTGAAAAGGACGACGTGGAGCGCGGGCAGGTGATTGCGAAGCCGGGTTCGATCACGCCGCACAAGAAGTTCAAGGGCGAGATTTACGTGCTGAGCAAGGAAGAAGGCGGGCGGCACACGCCGTTCTTCAAGGGATACCGGCCGCAGTTTTACTTCCGGACGACGGACGTGACGGGAGTGACGCAGTTGCCGGCGGGGACCGAGATGGTGATGCCGGGCGACAACGTGAGCCTGGAAGTGGAGCTGATCACGCCGGTGGCCATGGA
>DATJQT010000267.1:0-12047 GCA_035505475.1 Vulcanimicrobiaceae bacterium | reverse complement strand
GAGGTTTCTCGCCGCTGGATCGGGTCAGTTGAGAGACGCGGTGAACGCAGGAGCGAGGGGTGAGATGGTGGTCAGGGGAATACCCAAGGCTGGATGTGGGGCGGCTGGGGAATCGGCATGATGCTCATGATATTGGCCGTCTGGGGCCTCGTGATCGGCGGGCTCTTCCTCGGGATCCGCGGGTTAGTCGGATGGGCTCAAGCGCCGCGGCCAGATTCTGCCCTCGACGTTCTCCGACCACGGTACTCGCGCGGAGATCAATCGAGAGGAATTCGAGCAGAAACAGCGGGCCCTCGGCCAGTGCCGGGGAGAGAGAGCCACTGCGTCGACGTGCAGCAGAGTGATCCGTCGCCACATCTGCGCCGCCGCTTCGCGGGGCGAGACAGGGTGCGAGGAGATGGGGCTGGCGTGGAGCGAATGGAGAAGCCACTCACCATGCGCCGAGTCAGAATGCGAGGGAGCGAGGGCCAGAGCACATCCTATCTCCCCACTGTCGCGGGGGCTCCGGATTGTCAGGGCCCACCCGAATATCGTCGCCTGCTTGCTCGCCACAACGGTCGGGCAGCATGGGCGGAACGGCTGCACCGACCCTAGGCCGCGCGTCAGTTGGCGGTCCGGGAAGGATCTGAGGCGCCCATGCGACTGCGTGTCCCACTCAACCGGCTCGCCGAGAAGACGCCGATCCTGGTCTCGCTGTCCTTGTGCACCGGGGTCGGGGCCGGCGTTGGCGCGTATGGGTTCCGCTGGCTCATCGGGTTCGTCCAGAGCATCTTCTGGCACCAGGGGGCTTTCTTCATCCCCTGGGGGCCCGTGAGAACGGTCCTGATTCCTGCGGTGGGCGGGGCCCTGGTGGGGCCGCTGGTGTACTTTCTGGCCCGGGAGACCAAGGGCCACGGCGTGCCGGAAGTCATGCTGGCGGTCGCCGAGGAGCAGGGCCGGATGCGGTTCCGGGTGGTCTTCGTCAAAGCCCTGGCCTCCGCGCTGTGCATCGGGACCGGGGGATCCGCTGGGCGGGAGGGGCCCATCGTGCAGATTGGGGCCGCCCTGGGCTCCACGCTCGGCCAGCTCGCGAAAGCGCCCGTCGAACTCGTGCGGACCCTCCTGGCGGCGGGTGCCGCGGGCGGAATCTCCGCCACGTTCAACGCGCCGATCGCGGGAGTGTTCTTCTCGCTGGAAGTGATCCTGCGGGACTTCTCGGCCCGGGCCTTCTCCCTGGTGGTGCTGGCCTCGGTGACGGCCACGGTCATTTCCCGGGCTCTGCTGGGCCCCAACCCCGCCTTCTTCGTACCGCCCTACGAATTGCGGAGCCCCTGGGAACTCGGCTTCTACGCGGGGCTGGGCGTGCTGGCCGCGCTCGTGGCCCGGGCCTTTACCTGGTCGCTTTATCGCTGCGAGGATCTCTTCGACGCCTGGCGGGTTCCCGAGTATGTGAAGCCGGTCGTTGGCGGGCTCTGCGTGGGCATCGTGGGCCTGGGATTCCCGCAGGTCTTCGGGGTGGGATATGAGACGCTGGAGGTCGCCCTGCGGGGCCACCTGACGCTGTTCCTCATGGGCGGGCTGCTGCTGGCGAAGATCGCCGCCACCTCCCTCACCCTCGGGTCGGGGGGGTCGGGAGGTATCTTCTCCCCTTCGTTGTTCATGGGGGCCATGCTGGGCGGGACTCTTGGCAGCGTCGTCGGTGGGCTCTTCCCCTCCGTGACCGCTCCCGCGGGCGCCTACGCCCTCGTGGGCATGGGGGCCGTGTTTGCGGCGGCGGCCCAGACCCCCATCACCTCGATCCTCATCCTCTTCGAGATGACCGGGGACTACCGGATCATCCTGCCGCTCATGACCGCGGTGGGTATTAGCAGCCTCGTGTCGCACTTCCTCGGCCGAGAAACGATCTACACGATGAAGTTGCGCCGGCGGGGAATTGACATCCTGGCGCCGCTCCGCGTCGACCCCTTGGCCCTGATCCGCGTCGCCGAAGTGATGGTCAAGCAGGTCGTGACGTTGGACGATGGGCTGCCCTTGCGCGCCATCCTGGACTACGTCCGCCGTCACCCCTTCACCAGCTTTCCGGTGATCGACGGCAACGGCACGCTGGTGGGGATCCTCGGGTACAGCGAACTCCGGGAGGTCTTGACCTCGGAGCACCCCGAAGAGACCCTCAAGGCGCGCGATCTGATGCGGGCCCCCCCGCCGGTCAGCTATCCGGACGAGACCCTGACCGAGGTCGTGGAGCGATTCCGGGTGACCGGCGCCGGACGGCTCCCGGTCGTGTCGCGGGACCACCCCACCCAGTTACTCGGGGTCATCTCCCATAGCGACGTGATCGCCGCCTATCAACGCACGGTTCTCGAGACGCCTCGCCACCGATGACGGATGCGGGACGCCCAGGGGATCCCATCCCGTGCTCGACGGACACGGACCGCCCGCTCTTGGGCTGAGGCCCGTTCGGCACCCCGGCGAGTGCCCCCCTGCGGGTGAGCGGCCTGGGCTGGCGGCGCCGGGGCATGCTCGCAGGATCTGCGTGAGAGACAGTGATGTAAGTGCAGGCCGCGCCGCTGGGGATCGCCGGCCGTCCTCGCATGGGCGAGCCCTGTGCGTCGTCCGTCCGTCCGTCCTGTTGGATCAGCGCGCGGACCCTCGATCAATTTGCCCGCGCCCAGGGGGGTCGGCAATGCTTTGGTTCAGACAGCCTCTGATCTCCATCGGGTCAATCCGTGTCAGTCCAGACGCCTTGGCGCTCTTTCTCGTGATCGTGGCGGGCGTCGTCCTGGCGGCCCGGATGATTGGCGCCCTGGTCGGCTCCCGTCTGCTCGTCCGGACCACGCTCGATCGCGGGCTCCAATGCGCGATCGGCCGGATGACCTATTACGTTCTCCTGGTCCTGGGGCTGCTGATCGCGCTCCAAACCAGCGGGATCGAGGTCGGCAGTGTGGGCGTGATCCTGGGGGCCCTGGGCATCGGGATCGGCTTCGGGTTGCAGAACATCGTCAACAACTTCGTGAGCGGCCTAATCCTTCTCGTCGAGCGCCCGGCGCAGATTGGGGATTGGATTGAGGTGAGCGGCACCGGCGGCCGCGTGGAACGCATCGGCGGCCGCAGCACGACGATCGTCACGAGCGACAACATCACCATCATTATCCCGAACGCCGACCTCGTCACCCATCCGATCATCAACTGGAGTCACGGTGACCCCCTGGTGCGCTTCCGCATCCCGGTGGGCGTGGCGTACGACAGCGATCTCGAAGTCGTCCGGCACATCCTGTTGGAGGTGGCGGGCGAACATCCCGGTGTGCTCCGCGATCCGCCCGGACGGTCTTCCTCAGCGTGTTTGGGGACTCGGCCGTGAACCTGGAGCTGGTCGCCTGGAGCCGCGACATGATCCAGACACCTCTCCGGTTCCGGAGTGAGTTAAATTTTGCGATCGCCGCCGCCTTCCGCCGCCGCGGGATTCCGGTCCCGTTCCCGCCGCGCGATCTTCCGCTGCAGGGCGCCAACTCAGGGGCGTCTCCGCCCCCAAGGGAGCTGGGGCGGAACAGCGGGAGCGATGGATAGCATGCGCCTGACCGCCGCGGTCCTCATCCCGTGCGTCGTGGCCGTCGCGTGCCCTCGCGCACCTGAAAACCGAGGACTGGACCCGCCGCGAGTGACTCGCTTCCTATTCGGCCTCGACTGGCAGGACCCCACCCTCAGCACGCGCCTGGATGGCTGTGGGTAATGAACGGCGTGCGGGCGACCAACCAGGCAGTCCACTGATGGGTCAGGCCTCGTGTTTTGCATGGGGGCGAGCAGTCGGATTGGCTGGGGATTGATTCTCCATTTGCTCTGGTTTTTTGAACGTCCCGACAGGAGACATCCGCGATGACGCGTCTGACGGACTACCCGCTACTCTTGTCCTTGGTGTCGGTCCTCGTGCTGTGGGGTGCGGCGTTGGCTGGGGGCGTCCTCCGGCGGCGGCACCAGCTGGAAAGGGACGTGCGGGAAGACTTCGGCGTGATCCTAGCCGCCACGCTGACACTGCTCGGCCTCATCATCGGCTTCAGTTTCTCAATGGCCGTGGGCCGCTACGATCAGCGCAAGAACTACGAGGAGGCCGAGGCCAACGCGATCGGGACGGAATACGTGCGGGCCGACCTCCTGCCCGCCGCCGCCGCGGCGAACGTCCGGGCGCTGCTAAGCCGCTATCT
The DNA here is from genome assembly GCA_035505475.1 of Vulcanimicrobiaceae bacterium. Classification (GTDB taxonomy): domain Bacteria; phylum Methylomirabilota; class Methylomirabilia; order Methylomirabilales; family 2-02-FULL-66-22; genus 2-02-FULL-66-22. The sequence continues at coordinate 7,872 of DATJQT010000267.1, read as the reverse complement.
CGACCAGCGCATCTTGTTCTATATGGCCCGCGATCCGCAACAGGTGGTGCAGATCAACGCCGAGACGGCGCGCGTGCAGGCCGCCCTCTGGACGGCGGTCCAGGTCCCGGCCAGCGAGCAGCCGACCTTCGTCGTCCTCGGCTTAGCCGTGGCGGGCATGAACGACGTGCTGAACTCCCAGGGATACACGCAGGCGGCCTGGTGGAACCGTATCCCCCCGGCGGCCTGGGGCTTGATGGGATCGATCGCCATCTGCTGCAACCTACTGGTCGGCTATGGGGAGCACGGCCAGAAGGTGAACCCCCACCTCCTCCTGATTCTCCCGGTGCTGGTGGCGGTCGCGTTCTTGCTCATCGCGGACATTGACAGCCCAAACGGGGGTATCATTCGCGTGCAGCCGCACAACCTCGTCAGTCTCGCCGACTCGCTGCGGACGCACTAGCCTGGTCGGGGCGATCGAGCGACCCGCGGCGATAGGCGCGTCGCTCCCATTGCCCGCCGACACCAGGCCCTGGAGTTGACTCAGCATCCGGCGCGACCGTCGGCTCAGGAGAAACCAATCGTGAACATTGAGTATAGCGTGCGGTCGCATGTCGCCTCCCGAGCACTACAAGGACCGCGTGACGGGCGGGGGCGCTGTCGAGTCGCCGCTCGCTCAGAAAGCACGACACACAGTGGGTGACGGCACGCAGGCTCTCGGCTGCGGCGTACCGAAGGAGCAGGCCAGCATTCTCGGAAACGAAGCGTGAGGTGCGGCCGTCCCGCGGAACGCCCTGAAAAACGGCGGCATCGCACGCTGTCATCCGCGGAGAGCGAGAAGGAGCGGTGTGATTGGATAGCCGCGCGCGTATGTCAACGCCGCGGGAACAAGTGAAGGCAGAACGAGAAGCCCGCCGAGCGGCGGTGCGTTCCACGGTGGTTGAGAACGCGTCCTTTGATACAGCCTATGTGGTGATGAACGTGCTGGCCACGATCGTCGCCACCTACGGCTTGCTGGGCGATAGCACCGCGGTGGTGATCGGGGCAATGGTGATCGCCATGTTGCTGGGGCCGATCTCGGGAATAGGTCTGGCGCTGGTGGACGGCAATAAGCGGCTGCTCGCGAAGGCGGCGACCGCACTGGGCGGCGGGATCCTCATCGTGCTGGGCACCGCTTTTCTGGTCGGTCTGTTCAACCAGGAGATCCCGGCCTCCCGGGAAATGCTGGAACGAACGGCCCCCAATGTCTTTGACTTGACGATTGCGCTCGGCGGCGGGGCGGCGGGCGCCTATGCGATCATCTCGCCGCGACTCAATGTCGCCTTTGTCGGGGTCGCAATCGCGACGGCGTTAGTGCCGCCCCTCTCGGTGTGCAGCTTGTTCCTGGCGCGGGGGGAATTCGAGTTGTCGGCGGGCGCATTGCTCCTGGCGCTGACCAATATCGTCGCCATCCAGTGTGCCTCGTCGGTGGTCTTTTTTGCCCACGGGTTTCACGACATCACCAAGCGGGCGAAACTGACCTGGGAAGCCGTGGCAGAAGACGGAGTGAGTGTGGCCGCCCTCGTGGTACTCGGACTCGTCATGACGGCCAACCTGCATGCGATGGTGGACCAAGTGGTGTACCAAAACGCGGTGCGCCGGACGCTGCGGGCGGACCTCAGCCGACATCCGGAGGCGTACTTGGCGGACGTGCGATTCCGGCGCACCCAGGGGAGGACCCTCGTGCACGCCGTGGTGCGCGGTCCCCTCTGCCCTTCTCGGCCGAGGAGGTGGCGCAGATGGAGCAGACGCTGCCGCCTCCTCCGGGGCAGCAGAGCTCCGTCTTGTGGGTCCGGTATTTGCACACAACGGAGATGTCTGGACACGGCGCCGTGACTCCCGCCGAGGACACCTCGCGGGCGCTGTCCAGCCCAGACCCCGGTGAAACGGAAGGACGCTGACTCTGGTTCTGAGACACGGGTATCGTGGGTAGCGAAGCGTCGATCGGTGCAATCCTTGTAGGCAACTCACAGCGCAGCGTAGGAAGGGAGACAGCGATGCAACTCGGAATGTTCGGTCTCGGACGCATGGGCGCGAACATGGTACGCCTGCTGCTCCGTGGGGGGCACCAGTGTGTGGTCTTCGACCGGAAGGCAGCGGCGGTGGCGTCGCTCGCCCTCTGGCTGATGGTGCCGGCGGCCGTGGTCGATCCGACGCTGCAGACCCTCACGCCCCTCCTCGCACGCGACGACGTGGTCGTCGACGGCGGCAACTCCTACTACCACGATGACATCCGCCGCTCCGCCGAGCTGAAACCGAAGGGCATCCACTATCTGGACGTCGGGACGAGCGGCGGCGTCTGGGGGGCGGAGCGGGGCTACTGTCTGATGATCGGCGGGGACGACGCGGTCGCCCGACGCCTCGACCCCGTCTTCGCCGCCCTGGCCCCCAGTATCGACGCAGCCCCCCGCACGCCCAGGCGCGAGACGGTCGGCGGCACCGCGGAGCACGGCTACCTGCACTGCGGGCCGAGCGGCGCGGGCCACTTCGTCAAGATGGTGCACAACGGCATCGAGTACGGCCTGATGGCCGCCTACGCGGAGGGGCTGAACATCCTCCACCACGCCAACGCCGGCACGCAGCAGCGCCCCGCGGATGCCGAGACCACGCCGCTGCGCCACCCCGAGCTCTACCGGTACGACCTGAACCTGGCCGACATCGCCGAGATCTGGCGCCGCGGCAGCGTCATCGCCTCGTGGCTGCTGGATCTGGCCGCGCAGGCCCTCCTCCACAGTCCCGCCCTGGCGCAGTTCGCGGGCCGGGTCTCGGACTCGGGCGAGGGGCGCTGGACGGTCCGGGCAGCCATCGACGAGGCGGTCCCGGCCCCCGTCCTCAGTGCGGCCCTGTACGAACGCTTCGGCTCGCGCGGGGAGGCCGACTTCGCCGACAAGGTGCTGTCGGCGCTGCGCTCCGAATTCGGCGGCCACGACGGAAAAGCGGCGGTTCCGGAAGGAGGCGCCTGATGGCCGCTCCCCGTTCCGACGCGCTCGTGCTCTTCGGCGTGACGGGCGATCTCGCCCACAAAATGATCTTCCCGGCGCTCTATGCGATGGCGAAACGCGGCGCGCTGACGGTCCCGGTGGTTGGGGTCGCCTTCCCAAAGTGGAGTCTGGCCCAGCTGCGCACCCGGGTGACGGACAGCCTCAAGCGGGCGGGCGGGATCACGGACCACCGCGCCTTCCAGCATCTGCTGTCGCTGCTCCGGTACGTGGGGGGCGACTACCACGACCGGGACACGTTCACGGCAATCAAGACGGCGCTGGGGAGTGCCCGGCGCCCGGCGCACTATCTCGCCATCCCGCCTTCCCTTTTCGCGACGGTGATCACCGGGCTCGGCGCCGCGGGCTTGGCTGACCAGGCGCGGGTCATCGTCGAGAAGCCGTTCGGGCGCGACCTGGCCTCGGCTCGGGCGCTCAACCGCGTCGCGCACACAGTGTTCCCGGAAGACGCGATCTTCCGCATCGATCACTTCCTCGGGAAGGAGGCGATTATGAATCTCCTCTATTTCCGCTTCGCCAACGCCTTCCTGGAACCGATCTGGAACCGCAACTGCGTGGCCAGCGTCCAGGTCACCCTCGCCGAGGATTTCGGCGTGGAGAATCGCGGCGCGTTTTACGAAAGCGCCGGCTGTCTGCGCGATGTGATCCAGAACCACCTCTTCCAGGTGGTCGCGCTGCTGGCCATGGAGCCGCCAGCCTACCGAGGCTTTGGAGCTGTGCAGGTCGAGAAAGCCAAGGTCTTCCAGGCCATGCGCCCGCTCACGCCCGCCGACGTGGTGCGCGGCCAGTACGCCGGCTACCGGCAGGAGCCGGGCGTGGCGAAGCGCTCCGATGTCGAGACCTTCTGCGCCCTGCGACTCTGCATCGACTCGTGGCGCTGGGCAGGGGTGCCGTGGTACCTGCGGGCCGGCAAGTACCTGGCGGAAACGGCGCATGAGGTCGTGGTGGAGTTGAAGCCGCCGCCGCAGCGGCTGTTCGCCGACTCCGCGCCAGCCACCGGCCGGGCCAACTATCTGCGCTTCCGGCTCTCCCCCAGCGCGGCCATCGCCCTCGCCGCCCGTGTCAAGCGCGCCGGGCAGGACTTCGTCGGCGACCAGCGCGAGCTGTACCTGCTCGAAGAACAACCGGGAGCGGAAGCGCCCTACGAACGGCTCTTGGGCGACGCCATGGCCGGCGTCGGCGCGCTCTTCACCCGGGAGGATGCGGTGGAGGCCGCCTGGGCGGTGGTCGACCCGGTCCTCAAGACCCATCACCGGGTCCACCCGTACCGGCGCGGCAGCTGGGGACCGAAAGCGGCGGATGCGCTCATCGCGACCGACGGTTCATGGCACAACCCCAGACTCACGGAGGCATCCGGATGATGAGCCTGCTGCGGCGGTGGGCCTGTGCACCCTGACCCTCACCTGTCGGGCCGACCACCCCATCAATGCCGTATCGGTGTGTGGAGGAGCGACGCGATGGCAGTACCCCAAACGCTCCTGCATGGACCAGAGTCCCTGGTTCAGACACCATCATCTGGGCCTTGGGGCCAGCGTGCCCTCCGTCGCTCTTTCCTGGACTGCTCCGTTATAGATTGGGCGTGATGGAAACCGCTCTACGTATGGAGTGACCACTGCCGGCAGAAATGTCTGCAAAGCATCGTGGGGTTGGAGCCGTGCGGAGCTGGTGAAAAGACCGGATAGATCAAGGCAGATGCTCTCCATGCAGGAGCACGAACAGGCATCCTTACGTCTATCCGAACGCCGCGAGCAGGACCCAGAGCGATGGCCGATTTGAAATCTTTCCCCATGAAGGAACTGCTTACAGTTAGGGCCGTCGCCGGAGGGCCTCCGGCAAGCCAGACTGTCCCACCGCATCCCGCGAGCATTCGTGGCGTACTTGGGTGCTCGACACCCCGGGCCGGGTTATTGACGATGGGGGGATCCGCCTTTAAATCGGGCGGTCAGCCCGGCTAAGTTGACCGCGTCCACGATCCAGGCACTCCCGCGCACCTGCACCTCCACGCTCTCCGCCGACTGGTCCACGATCTCCATGCCCGCTGGGACGCTCCGGAATTCGATCGGCACGGTCACGGTCCGGATGGTCGTCCCGGCCGCCAGCACTGACATGCTCCAGATCAAGGAGGCGAGCCCGAGCGCCCCGAGTTTGAGCGGGACATCCGTGCGCACGGCCCGCCGCAGGTGGGCAGCGAGGGGGACCCGCTTGTGGTCCGCAAAAACTCGGTCTGGCCGCCATAACTACTCACAAATTCAGAGAAAGATCCTCACCCCATCGGAGTAAGTCGTCCCAGCCAAAACCGTGCGCACAACGTGGGTGACGGTCCTCCGGCACCAAGGAAACCAGGGACTTGCAGTATGTCAGAATGGTCAGGCGGGACAGATAGCGAAGAGGCTGTAACTAAAATGTAATCGTGAGGCCCTCGGAGCTATCCTCCGAGGGTTTCGCTTTTCTGGCACCCCGCGTGATCCTGGTCTGTGTTCTGCCGTGAAGCCCGTACATGGTAACGCGGGTTCGAATCCCGAGCGGGACGGCCGCTGGTGGCACAGGCTCCAACCTTTACGATCAAAGGCGAGGCGTGGGTGCGATAAGGCGGGATTCGGTGGCCTTTGGCAGGTCGAGATTCGGGGCGTGGTGCCGGGCTCGGCCGACCGGCGGCCCAGGTAAGCGGACATCTTCCCTGTGGGGCGACAGTGGTCGGCGCGAGTAGTTTCCGGGGTCACAGGTCGGGAAAGCAGCTCGCGCCCGCCGCCACCGAACACGGCCCGATGCAGACCAGGTTACCCGACCTCCGTGACTATTTACCGTAGCCGGGCGCCAGCGCGTAGGAGCCGTTGTGGAACGAGTTGGCCGCGTTCATGACCACGTCGGCGGTCGGATACCCGTTGTGGTTCGTGCCCGTGTACGCACAGTTGCAGAAGATGCCGGGATACGGCTTGCCGGCGTCGAGGACCTTCTTCACGTCATCGGCCTTGCTGGATCCGGCGGTCTCGACCGCATACTTGATCATATAGATGGTGTCATTGCCGGCGGCGACCCACCACAGGGTGGTATCGTCCAGCTTCACGCCCGCGGCCGTGACCTGCTCGACAAACTTTTGCGTCCGGTCCGGCAGCTTGCCGGAGTCGTCGAAGCTCGTCGGGCGATAGCCGACGTTGTACACCTTGTTCCAGTTCGCGACCTTGGCCAGCAGCGGCTTCACCGAGCCGGCACCCATCGCCGGATGCCCGATAAACGGCACATCCCACCCGATTTCTGCCCGCGCGTTCATGAGCCGCGAGTTGAGGCCGGCGGAATCGGTCCACACGACCATGGCTTCCGTGCCGGCGCTCATCGCCTTCCGCATCTCGGCGACCACGTCGGTCTGATTCGCCTCGACCAGCCCTTTGTAGGTGATGGTCGCGCCCAGCGCTTTGAGGCCCTGCTCGGAGAGGTTCACGGACATCGTCCCGTACCCGGTCGCATCCCCGATGACACCGACCTTTTTCACTTTGAGCACGTTCAGGACGTAGTTATGAGCAGCTTCGGTCCACTGCATGTTCGAGGGGAGAATGCGGTAGGCATAGGGGAATTTCGTGGTGTCAATCAGTGTGTCCACCACGCCATACACGAAGCTCGGGATTTTGCTCCGGGCAATGACGGGCGAGGTGGCCAGCCCCTCCCCGGAGTTCGTCGGGCCGATCGTGAATTCGACCTTGTCGTTGTTGATCATCTCCAGTGCAGCATTGACCGCCTTGGTGGGGTCGCCTTGCGTGTCGCGCGTGACGACCTCCACTTTGCGTCCCTTGATGCCGCCAGCCTTGTTGATCTGGTCGGCGGCATACTTGATACCGCGGTCAAAGCCGATCCCGGGGGTGGAGTTCGGGCCAGTGAGCGCCACGAGCCACCCGATCTTGACCGGCGCTTGGGCCCACGCCGGACCCGCGACGAGCAGACAGGCAACCACGAGCAGAACGAGGCGAGTGTGCTTCGAACACATGATGCCCTCCTTTTGACGTGGTACGTGGATTCCCCGGAAAGGCGGTGAGCCCGGAGGCAATGCGATCCGCCAATCGGTTCGGCGAGCAGGCATCGGATCCGTGGCCCCTCCCATCCACTGCGGGTTGGCGTTATGCGGTGACTTGCTTATACCGCATCGCAGGAATCCGCGCAATGGGCGCGGGGACGTGAACCATGGATCGGGAGAGCGTGGTTTCCTCGGCGGGATCCGCCCGTTGTTGGCACAGGCGCTGGGGTTTGTGATTCGGGGGGAGGCGCGGGGGTGATAGCGAGGGCCTTAGCCAGGGAAAGGAAAAGGAGCTAGTGCCTTATGGGGAATCAAGCGAACACTCGTAACAACAAACGCGCATGTGCGCGTGAGCGCTTTCGGCAGATCGCCAGGAACACTCACGTGTTGTGCCTGCCACCCCATTGTCCGCAGGCAGTGACAATCTCTCTCGCTCGCACTTGACCGATCGCCATCCCTCTGACACCCTGTGCGCCCAGGGAGGCGACACCATCCGATAGCATCCGCCTAGGGGTCCGAACGCGAGAAGCAGGCAAAAGCCAGTCCTTTCGGCAGGAGAGATAGCGGGGGAGGGAAAGAGTGACAGAAGCTTGCAGCCGCTATAGGACTATCCTCGATGTCTTCCAGGGTTGGTGAGCGCCGATTCCATCGTCTACCCTCCTTGAGGTTTACCCTCCCAACGATCCGGGGTCGGGAGGTATGATCCCGATGGCTCGATGCGGCGTGTGCCACCGCTCATCCGCCTTGGTGTACTCGTCCTCTTGAGATAGAGGTCCCATCTCTTCAACGAAGGAATCGGGTATGAGGTTGAACCGACGCACACTGCTGCAGCTGGGCCTTGTGGCGACCTCC
>DATJQT010000266.1:0-1410 GCA_035505475.1 Vulcanimicrobiaceae bacterium | reverse complement strand
GGCCGGACCGATGCCATCGGCCGCATCGCCAACACCGTGTTCGGAGATCACATCTCCCCGGCCAACTATCGCAACGGCGACGCCCCGGTGAGCTATCCGCCGGTTTGGGACATCTGGAAATTCGACTGGGTGCAGTACGGGGCTTCGGTGCGGCACCCGCTGGCGCGCAACGTCGGCGAGGGAATGGGGGTAGGGACCGAGTACCAGTTGCTGGATACCTACGGGCGGCCGATTCCTTCCCCTGAGCGATACCAGGCCAGCACCATAATCGAAAATCTCCACCAGATCGAGAGGACGCTCTGGTGGCTGACTCCGCCCAAGTGGCCGGAGGATCTGCTCGGCAAGATCGACTGCAAGCGCGCAATCTACGGCAAGGCGCTCTTCCGCCAGTACTGCGTCAAGTGCCACGGACCGCGGCTCGGCGATGCGGCGAGCCTGGCCATCGATGCTCCCTGCAAAACGCACGAAACCCACTGGATCGTCTCCGTACACAAGGCCTCCGAGATCGGAACCGATCCGAAGGCAGCGGAGAACTTCGCCAACAACGTGCTCGATCTGACCCCGACCGGCCTCACCGCCGACGATGCGCGGCAACTGGTCAAGCCGCTGCTCGATGAGGATCTCAATCGCCGGCTGGCGCTGCTGAAGCCCGCCTCGGCGGAATGGAGCGCCGCCAAGACCCAGGGCGACGCCAGGATCGCCCGCCAATTGCAGGGCATCGACATGCGCGCGGTTCCCATCGGCTTCGGGCTGAACTATTTCGGATTGCTGATTCGCGCGCAGTATCGCAAGGACCCGCGATTCCCCCGCCCGGTTCCGCTTCCGCCGGAGCGCGGCGTGGACGACGGCTACTTCGGCGAGATCGATATGCCGCAGGCTCCGCCCGCTTACAAGGCCCGGCCGCTGGCCGGGATCTGGGCCACGCCGCCGTTTCTGCACAACGGCTCGGTTCCGAATCTTTACCAGCTTCTTTCGCCCGCCGAGAAGCGCGACACGAAGTTCCTCACCGGCACCAAGGACTTCGATCCGAAGAACGTCGGCTACGTGCTGAAGCCGCTCACCGATCGGGGTTTCGTCTTTGACACCACCATACCCGGCAATTCGAACCGCGGCCACGAGTTCCGGGGCAGCGAAGGCATCAAGGCCCTGCCGCCGGCGGGTGCGGCATGTGTCGCCGATCTCGACGCGCAGCCGGCCATCATCGATGCCAAGGAGATGCCGACCGTCAAGGACGGTGTGCTCGGTCCGGAGCTTACCGACGATCAGCGGTGGGCCATCATCGAGTACCTGAAGATCCACCGCGACAATCCCGGCTCCGACGAGTTTCCCGACTACTGCCACTGCTCGGGAATCAAGCCGGCAAAAGATCCCGAGGTGAAGATCGCCGAATGCCGGTGAAGGCTACGTTCC
>DATJQT010000265.1:0-5260 GCA_035505475.1 Vulcanimicrobiaceae bacterium | reverse complement strand
CCCGTGCAGTAGCACGACGGGCTCGCCGGCGCCCGCTTCGATCCAGCGAAAGTCCCCACCCGTGCAGTGGGCCAAGGTGTCCTCCTTTTCCCGGGAAAGGGATGGCGAATCGCTGAACAGGAAATAATCAGTCCGTGTGTCAGGCACGTGACCGAGCGGGGAAGAGTCTGTGAATTACTGGGGAGTAACACGGGGGAGCGGACAGGGTTGGGGATCGATGGTGCAAGGCGGGAATTTCGTCTGCCGCAGAACGGCGCTGCAGCAGGTTGGCGGGTTCGACACCCGGATCCAGTTCTACGGGGAAGACACCGACATCGCCCAGCGGCTCCATCCGCTCGGCAAAGTCAAATTCACGTTCGGGCTCCCCATCTACGCTTCTGGCCGACGTCTGGTGAAGGAAGGTGTCCTCATGACCGGCCTGCGCTACTCGGTGAACTATGTTTGGGTGGTCGTCTTCGGCAGGCCGTTCACGCACGTATCACGCGACATTCGCCCCGAGCTGACCGAGGAGGGCGAAGGGCGCGCGTAACGGATGTTCAATACCCGAGGGCCGCCCGCAGCTCGGTGCGCGCGGCGGCGAAGCCGCGCTGAAAATCAGGATTGTTCATGGCCACGGCAGCGAGCACGGTGCCGGCGATCCGACCAGCCTCGATATCGGTGCGATAGTGCACGCCGCAATAGAGCCGACTCTCCGCGTATTCCTGCGTTCTTGCGAAAATGGCTTCCCTTTTCTCGGGAACCATTGTCGCCAGAGTAATGCCCATCAGGTACCCGACCGAGGTGTGCCCTGAAGGATACGAGCGATTCGCCACGCTATCCAGGGGGCAAACGGGGTCGAGGTTCTTGTCCAGGGCATAGGGCCGCGGGCGGCCAAAACCTGCCTTTGCCCGCGAGATCGCGACCGCTCCATCCACCGTCAATTTTTGGAAGAACGCCGTCGCGCGCGGCAACTGTGCGGGCGTGAGCGGACGATCGAAGACAGTCATCAAGCGGAACACCGACTCCTCGACATCCGCCTTGGCCAAGGCCACCCGTGCAGCGGACCCGGTTGCTCGCATCTGCCGCAGCTCGTCAAGCTCCGCAATGGTGCGCGGGTCGCTTGGTCCCGGGGGCGGGGCGAGGAGAATTAAGAGATTTACGCTATCTTTCGCAAGATAGGCAGGCCCCTGAGCCTGGCCGAGAGAAATGCACAGGCACAGCCCGAATACGGCGGCGCAGGCCGATACGCGAATCGCTTTCATGAATCCCTCCTGGTCAGGTCAGTGAACGTGGGCGGATTATCGGCGAGGCATGGCAGGGAATCAAGGATGGTGTAACAGATATGATATATGGACGGGCTACTTTTGCAGCGCCAGCTCGGGAGAATGGCGGCGGTGCACCGCGTCGAGCACTTTCTGGGTCCAGTGCTCGTCATCGGGCCGGACCACGACCACGTGGAAGCCGTGCTCTTCGCCCTCCATCCGGACGCCCTCAGAATCGTCCACGTGCAGATTGATTCCGAACGCGGGAGGGTATTTCGAGGGAACGTGCGAAAGATTGTGATCGGAGAGTTCCTCGCGGTGGCGTTCGCTGTTGACCACGCCATCCACATGAATGCCGTGCAGATACAGCCAGATGCGAATCCTAATCGGCGTCCGACCGGATGTCGTATAGATCCAGATGCTGCATCCGCGCCGGCGCAGCTCACGCATGAGGGTGCGCGTCCCGCGGCGCAGCGCGTCCGACAGCCACCGCCGGAAAATCCTGCGCAGCCGAGACGGCTCCGCCGGTGCGAGGCGAGTTGGGCAAACTAAGGTGTCGTCGAGATCAAATGAGATGCGCATAGGAACGTCGGGTCGAGATGGCGCAGAGAGCTGAGCCGTTGGATTTGTTTCCCTGCAGTGCAACACTGAACCGGCGGCAGATGCAGGGTCTAGCCGAAAAGCGGACATATACTAACTGATCATCATGTCAGGTAGGTGTCATGAATATTAAGATTTGGTTACGATAGATTTGGCGGTTAGTGAAATCGCGCGAACATGGGCGTGCATGGATGCCTTGAACTAATCATCAAATCAGTCGGTTACGCAGCCGGCACTAATCGGTCCCGCCTCACCGCAGGGTGCTGGCGATCTGGCGGATTTCCGCCGGCGTATGCACACCAGCGAGCGGGGTGCCCGGAACCAGATACCGGCCGATCGCCAACCCGCCGACCACCACGGGTTCGAACCCGATCTCTCGGGTGAGGCGCTCGGCCACCGCGATCGCCTGGGGATTGTCGCCCGCGATCGGCATGCCGACCGGATCGCCGGCGCGATGGGCGAGCGTCGGCAATTGGGTCGCGCCGATCGCATTGAACGCACGGACAACGGGCGCCCCTGGCAGAAGCTTGGCCGTCATCAGCCCCGCACCTCCCTGCGCGTCCACTGACTTGACGAAGTCTTCACCATCGCGCCGCGCGATCGGATTGCTCACGTCCATAACCAACGCTTTCTGGGCGAGGGCACCGGCGTAGGACTTGCCAATCTGTTCCATAGCGGTGTACGGGACCAGGATTACCACAACGTCACCGAAGGCGATTGCCTCTTCAACTGTGCCGGCCTTTGCCAGCGGCCCGAGGCCGGACACCAGTCCCTGCAAAGACTCGGGATGCCGGGACGAGAACATGACAGGATGACCCGCCTTGATGAACAGAGCCCCGAGCGCGCTGCCCTCTCGACCCGCACCGACCATGCCGATCTTCAGCGGCTCGCTCGATCCGGCCGCCAAGGCCGGGCCCGGAATCGCGGTCGCCACCGTCACAGCAATAATCCCCGCCAACAGGAACTCGCGGCGGCTGATCATTCTTCTGCGTGCGTCCATTGTGACCCTCCCTCCAAGCAATCAAGTTTGGAATCGTTGGTGACAGGCCTAAGTTAGCGATTGCCGTCAAAGGCGCGGCTCCTGAATGCCGAGGCGCCACGGAGTTCTTGTTGGTCCTCCTGCACTCCGGTGTCACCCGCCCTCGCCGCTCCGAGCATGTTCGTAGCGCCGCCCCAAGGCCAGGGCGATCGGGAACCAGATCGCGGAAACGACGAGGCCGAAGACGGCCAGCCCTCCCACCCCGTAGGGCAGCACGGCGGCGCTGAACCACGCCGCACTGACATCCCCGAACCGGTAGACCACCGTGTCGATGACGTTCTTCGCCTTGTACTTGCTAACCTGATCCACGATGGTGAACAGCATCTCGCGCGTCGGCTTCGCGATGGCGTATTCGGCGATACGCCGGAGCACCTGCATGGAGGCGAGCACGAGCAAGACGGGCGAGAAGGCGACGGCAAGGAACGCGACCACCATGATGATGGGGTTCAGCAAGAGACCGGTGGTCACGCCATAGCGGTGGATGATCCGCCCCGTGCCGAACAGCTGGAGGAAAAACGCGGCGACGTTCACGACGAGGTCGATGAGCGCATAGGCCTGCGTGCGGGCGTCGCGACTGGCGAACGCCTGGGAAATCAGGTCCCCGAGCTGGAAATAAACGATCGTGGAAATCCAGGTCATCAGGAGCAAGAACAGGGACAGCAACAAGAGATACCGCGACTTCGCCACGAGGCTGAATCCGTCGAAGGGGTTTCCGGCCAGCGGGCGATCGAGCGTCGTCTCCTGTCCCTCCCCGAGCGCGCGCAATCGCTGTTTCTCTCGCTCCAACAGACGGACGAGCCACGCGGTGACGAGGAACCCGCCCGCCGAAATGAGCAGCAGTGTGTTCGTCCCTACCCCCTTTACCAAGAGCGTCGTGATCGCGGGCCCTGCTACCGTGCCAAGGGTGCCGCCCGCCGCAACGACGCCAAACAGCCGCTTCGCCTGGGTGCGCGAAAAGGTATCGGCCATGAGGCTCCAGAACACCGATATCGTCAGGATGTTGAACGTGCTGACCCACACGAAAAACCCGGCCGCCGCCCACCGGTCGTGCGTCCCGCGGACGAACAAGGCGTAGAAAACCCCGAGCGTGAGCGCGATGAAGCCATACACCCAGGGGAGAAAGGTCGCCAGCTTGATGCGCGAGGCGAGACCTGCGTACACGGCCGCGACGAGGAAGCTCAGGAGGAACGTGCCCGTGAACAACTCCTGGAGGTGGCGGACGCCGTACACGGTGCCCATGGCATCCCGCACCGGCCGTAGGATGAAGTAGCTGGCCATCAGGCAGGCGAAGTAGACGAACGATAGGAGCACCGCCCGTATCTCGGTGGGTTCGATGACGGCGGCGGACGTGAAGAGCCGGGCAAACGACGACATGTCGGATCGGGCCATGAGACAGTCCTTAGAGAATACGGCGTAGCGGCCGACGCTCACCGCAGCGTGCTGGCGATCTGGCGGATCTCCGCCGGGGTATGCACGCCGGCGAGCGGCGTGCCTGGCACGAGATAGCGGCCCATCGCCAATCCGCCGACCAGCACCGGCTCGAACCCGATCTCGCGGATGAGGCGTTCTGCGATCGTGATGGCCTCGGGGTTGTCGCCCGCAATCGGCACGCCCACCGGGTCACCGGCCCGGTGCGCAAAGGTGGGCAACTGGGCGCCCACCCCCAGATTGTTGAAGGCGCGGACGATGCGCGCGCCGGGCAGGAGCTTGGCGCTCATGAGGCCTGCGCCACCCTCGGCATCAACACGCTGCACGAAGGCATCCCCATCGCGGCGGGCAATGGGATTGCTCACGTCCAGGACCAGCGCTTTCTGGGCGAGTGCGCCGGCGTGCGCCTGTCCAATCTGTTCGATGGCGGAGTAAGGGACGACGATCGCCACGACATCCCCGAACGCGATCGCCTCGGCCACCGAGCCGGCCTTGGCCAGCGGCCCCAAACCGGATGCGAGCCCCTGCAAGGCCTCGGGGTGGCGCGAGGAGAACAGGACCGGGTGCCCGGCCTTGACGAACAACGTCCCCAGCACGCTGCCCTCCCGCCCGGAACCGACCATCCCGATCTTTAGGGGCCCCATATCGGCGGCCCGGACCAAGCGGGGTAGTTCAGAGGCGATCACCGTAACGCATGCCGTGGCCAAGAATGCTCGACGAGATACCACTCGCATGCTTTCCTCCATGCGCCCGCTCGCAATGTTGGGGGCGGCCAATGGGTTCTCAATTCGATTCCGCCTCTTGCTCAGACGCCATCGATGAACTGTTCCATGCGCCGGCGCATGGCGGCATCCGGAAGGCGCCCGGTCGCGGCCGCGAGATTGTCGCGGAGGTGGGCGGGGTTGCTCGTTCCGGGGATTGCGCAGGTCACGGCGGGATGGGCCAGGATATA
>DATJQT010000264.1:0-2180 GCA_035505475.1 Vulcanimicrobiaceae bacterium | reverse complement strand
CCCCTTCCAGTTCGTCCTGCCCGTAGCCGCCGGAGAGTAGGCCGACCCCCAGGGCCCGGCAGCGGCGCGCGGCCAGCAGATCCCACACGCTGTCGCCGACCACCACACAATCGGCAATCGGCACGCCCAGGCGGGCGGCGGCGGCGAGGACTAGATCGGGGTCCGGTTTGGCGCGGGCCACCAGATCGCGCGTGATGATGGTCGCGTCACTCTTCAGCCCTAAGGACTTGAACGCGCTCTGGGCTGTCTCCAAGCGGCCGCTGGTGGCAATCGCCCACGGCACTTCCGCCTCCGAAAGGTACGCCAACAGTTCGCGCGCTCCGGGCAGCGGCCGAACGTCCTTCGCCCGGCGGAGATACGCTTCCTTGTGCAGCCGCAGAAGTCGCGAAGCTTGACTGGGGCTGACGGGCCGCCCTGTCTCGCGGGCCAGCGCGTTCATGAAGAGTCCGCCACTCATGCCAATCCGGCGATGGATGCGCCAGACCGAGAGTTCAATGCCCGCCCCTTCGAGCGCCTCTCGCCACGCCAGCACGTGCTGATACACGCTGTCGATCAACGTGCCGTCGAGGTCGAACAGGAACGCCACGTTGCTGTCGGGCCGGTTGTCTTGCTTCATCGTTTGCTCCTGTGGAGTTCGTAGCGCGTCTATAACGGCATCGGCGTTGTCAAGGCAATTTTGGGCACACGACACCGGTTCGAGCGGGGAGCGGGGTCAAGGGCGACCCGCGCCGCGGGGCGTTCATCGCAGACCCTTGACCTCGCTCCCGCTCGCCCACCCTTGATCCCGACGAAGCCCTGCGTAGTTTCCAGGGCTTCGTCTTGGGGGGATTCTTTGGGGCTCATCCCGACCAAGGCTCGCCTCCTCGAATCTGCCCATGGAACGCTGGGGTTCCACCACTCATCTATGCGATCCCGCCACGGCGAGACCATGATTCACCGTGCGACCTCCCCACCTTCTGCGGGGAGGCCCGGCGCCCAATCAGACCGTCGGTCCCGCCGTTGGCGGCACCACCGCGCTACTCGGGCTACCGGACATGGGAACGGGCTGCGCGTAGTTGTGGCGCGTGCGCAGCATCCAGTACAACCGGATGGCCAGGCGGCGCGCGACAGCCACCTTCGCCACGCCGCTATTCCGCCGGCTCTTCAAGCGTTGATAAGTGCGGCGCAGTTGCGGATCCAGGCGCGCCGCCGTCTGCGCCGCCTCGATCAGCAGCCAGCGCATCATCGTGTTCCCTTGCTTACTTATCGAGCCCAGCCTCTGGCGGCCGCCCGTGGAGTCTTCGCTCGGATTCAGCCCCAGATAGCTCACCAGCTGGCGACTGTGGAGGAAACGCGTCACCGGACCGACGGTCAGGTCAAACGCCAGGGCCACCACCATGCCCACGCCGGGGTGGGTGCGGAGCAGTGCCACCTCCGGGCGCGCCCGCCCCGCTTCCTCCACCGCCCGGTCCAGCTCCCGCACCTGCTCGTCCAGCCGATCCAATGCCTCCAGTAGTTCCTGCCTCCGCCGCGCCGCCCACGGCAACAACACGAGCCCTTCCAGCACGGCCCGCCCTTTCCCGCTCCACAGCCTGCGCTTCCGGCACACCCCTTGGCTGATGGCCAGCGCCTGCAACTGGTTCTTCACCTGCGTCCGCGCTCGCACCTGCTTCATCCGGTGCACCAGCAACTGCCGCAGGTCGCGCTCGGCCGCCGACGGTACCCAGATGCGCGGGAAACGCTCCCGTCGCAGCAGGTCCAAAATCAACTCGGCATCGCGCGCGTCCGTCTTCTGATAGCGTACTTCACTGGCCCGAATGCGCGCCGCATCCCCTACCCACAGCTCGTGCCCCAACTCCTCCAACAACCGCTCGAACCAATACGCCGGAAACATGCTCTCAATTCCCACCACCGTCCCCGCCAGAAACTGCCCGTAGAACTTGCCCACTTCCTCCCCACCGTGCTCCAATCGCCGCTTCCGAATCTCTCCCGTCTCCGGGTCGATCCACGCCACCATTTGGTTGCGCGTATGCATGTCACATCCGATAAAATGCTGCATGGCTTCGGCTCCTTTCCCGGCTCGCCTTGGTCGTTCAGAGCACTTCCAAGTCTACCGGACTGGAGCCGATGCCGTTATCTAATCAGAGTGTACCGTGCCGACGATCATGTCATCGTCTGTGGTCATGTGGTTATCGTTGAAG
>DATJQT010000263.1:0-4299 GCA_035505475.1 Vulcanimicrobiaceae bacterium | reverse complement strand
GTCTCGAACGTGAGGTGCGGCCCGTGCTGCTCCGCAGAGCCAACCGGGAGAATCGCGACCTTCACTTTCGGGAGGCGGGCCTTCGCCTCGGGCCAGGTCATCTCGGACAAACACACTGGTCGGTCCATCGGCGTCTCCACTGCTGAGTGAGGATTCAAGCATGCCACGAGGTCACCGGGGGCGCCACGCCTGTGCATACTCCGTAAGGGCGGCGATTGACGACTGAATTGACAGTACACCTGTTCGCGGGTTGGTTGCGGATGGCACATTCTCGACTTCGATCGAGAGGTGGCCACATTCGCCGCGGATCTCGATGCGGTGCTGGTTGAAGCGTCCGTTGGGCACGACGAAAATTCGGACGCGAGTCAAGTCTGGGCCGATCCCGGCAAAGCTCACGGCGGCCGACACGTTCACATTCGTGGGAAAACCGCGGCAGGCCTCGCGGGCCGTCCCCTCGAAGATCAGCGTCTCCTCGGTAAGAGCATCGAGATCGAGGCCGCGGGCGGTCACGAAGGGCGCCCCGGCCAGCCCTCGTGGGGGTTTTCTGGTGGTCAGGGTGACGGAATCGATCCGCCCGACGGCCGCCCCCCGGATGCCGTCCAGGCCCGCAATGGCGCCGGATGCGATCAGGATGCGCACGCCGCGACTCGCCGCATCCCGGAACCACTCCTCATGCCCAATCAGCCCGCCGACGCTGAGGACGTACACGTCCACTCCTTGGGTCAAGCAGGGGGGAACGATCTCCGCAAGCGCCGTCCCCGTGGCCGCCTCGGCCACGAGGTCGGATGCTGCGACCAGTTTGTCCAGGCTGAGCACCGCAGTGGGTGTCGTCAGCGAGCGCACGAGGTCGGCGGCGCGGGATGCTGTCCGCGAATACACACCGGAGAGGGTTGCCGGGATGCGTCCGCTGGTAATCGCCTGCGCGATCGCCGTGCCAATGGTTCCGCAGCCCACGATACCAATTCTGACCATGGCGGCCTCTGCAACCCTCCAAAAGGTGCCGGGGTAGGCACACCACGTTATCGATCGAACCGCAGTGGGAGATCCCGCTGGCGCGGACTGACGAGCTCGGGTGCCTGGCCGTAGCGTGTGGCAAAGACCCACGCACTGACCCGCAGGCGGCTGGCGAGACTGGCCAATTCCCAGAGCGCCAGGTTCGCGGCGGATTCGTCCTCTCCGGCGAGCCGATAGGCCTCACTGGCACGCCGGTACGCCCCGGCCAGTTGCAGGAGGAGCATGTTGTGCGCGTCGCTATTCACGAACAGTCCGGTATCATCGGCAGCTAAAAGCACGACATGCTGTTCGTACCCCACCTGCCGGAGTGGGTCCTGGGGAAAGACGGCATCGTGAATCGCTTGGAGGACGCGCAGGTTGTTGGGAATCACCGGGTCATACTCCAGCATCCAGGCGTACACGGCCGGCACGTCCTCCGGACGCGATGCGGGAGGCGGAAGGGGATTCTTGAATCGGAGCAGGCCGTCCACGCCCTTGGGCGGCACCGGGGGCGGTTCGGCTGTGGACTCGACGGTCGGTTGCTGCGAGGAGGGCGGCGACGCTACAACGGGCGCTGCCGCAGGCTCCTCCAAAACGGGAACCGGTTCAGGCGTAGGTTGTGGGGTCCCCTCGAGTTGCGGCGGCGGAGCGCCGTGAGCGGACGCCGAGGCGGTCGGAAGCGCGGGTGCCATAACCACCGGCCCGGCATCCGGGTCTTTGGATTGGAGGCGGCGGCGCAGATAGATGTCGGCGGGGATGCGCGCACCGTGCAGGAATTCCCGAAGGGCCGAGACCCCTTCGGGACGAAACACCATGAAGCATGACGAACAGAACGCCGCGTCCGGTTGCAGGTCCCGCTCGCACCCCGGACAGACACGAACTCGAGTGCTTCCACCAAACAGCCGCAACGGACCCCCTATCTCGACTCACCCGATGTCGGGAAAAATAGCACCCGAGCTTGACAGCGTCAAATGCCGATCCAGAAAAAAGAACGGGCAGCCTGCCCTGCGCTGCCCGTGGTGCGAACCCGATGACGGCACCCTCAGCCCACCGTCGAGACGCGCTCCGGCCGAATCTTGTAGATCACGCGCACCTCCCCCGGCCGGCGGTACGGGTACCGCTCTTGCCCGAGGTATTTCTGGGTCAGCAGGTCGATGTGGTGATCGGCCCCGGCTTCGGTGATCTCTTCGACCCGGCCGCGAACCGCCAGGTAGCGATACGGGTTCTCCGGGTCCTGAATGGCCAGCGCCACCGTCGGCAGGCGCCGCATGTTCTTGTCCTTGACCCGTCCCTTCGCCGAGTTCACGCGAAAGAAGGCGCCGTCGTAATCCCACCACACGGGGGTGACCTGGGGCGAGCCGTCCGACATGACGGTGGCGAGGTGCGCAAAGGCTTTTTTGGTGAGCAGGTCCTGGAATCCCTCAGGAATCGTCGCGGCCATGGGATGCCTCCTTTCTGTTGCCCGTATCGTCAGACTGCCTCAGAGTACCTGGACGATGAGTCCCGTTTCTCCCAGGATGCGCGCGACGCGGTCGCACTCCGACGCGCCGCCGCGATACACCTCCGCCAGGCCGGTCTTGTGCACGCGCCAGGCAATCTCTTCGGCCTGGGCGGGCGTCATCCCCGGAACCGCCTTCACGAGCTGCGCGATGACTTCGTCGAAGGTATGGCATTCGCAATTAAAAAGGAAGACCTTGCTGCCTTCGCCCCCGGTGCCCGTCCGGTCAGCGGTTTCGCGCGGGATGGTCCGTTCGAGAGGCATGGTCATGGGCTGTGATCCTGACGCCGTTCGGCGGGCACTGCACCAGCACGGGAACGATTTGCTTGGTTAGACCACGATCCGTTCGCCCTCGCGGGCGATCTGGCACGTGATCGGTGCGCCGATCTGCTCGGTACGCGCGACCAACGCCTCGCCAATCGCGTCGAGAAACGCGTCGGAATGATCCGGGTCGTGGTGGAACAGCACCAAGCGCTTTACGCTGGCCGCGATCGCCAGATCCTGGACGTCCGTCCAGGCCGAATGGCCCCAGCCGCGCCGGCGCTCCAGTTCCTCGGGCGTGTATTGACCGTCGTGGATCAGGAGATCCGCCTCACGGCAGAACTCAACGAAGCGCTCGACCTTGTGCGCGGCCTCGCCGCCCTGGCTCTTCCAGCCAAGCGGGAGCTCAGTGTCGGGCGCATAAATGATCCGCTTGCCCCCGTGCGACAGCCGGTAAACCAGCGTGGTACCGGCGTGCAAGGTCGTGAGCGTATCGAAATGCACCCCGCCCAAGGTGAGCGGCCCCTCACTGATTTCTTGCAGGCTGAGATTGGCGCGGAGCTGATCCATCGTCAGCGGAAAATAGACGGGCGTCATCTGCATCGACAGAATCTGGAGGATGTCCGCCGTCAGCTGCGCCGGGCCGACCAGCGCGAACTGATTCTCCGGCGCATAGGCCGGCTCGAAAAACGGCAATCCCTGGATATGATCCCAATGGAAATGGGAGAAGCAGATGAAACCTTGGATCGGTTTCCGGCCGCTGAGGGCGCGACCCAGCTCGCGGATGCCGGTGCCGGCGTCCCAGACGAACAGGTGCTCGGCGCCGCTGACCTCCACCTCGACGCACGGGGTGTTTCCGCCGTATTCGACTGTATCGCGAGAGGCGCGGGCGATGGAGCCCCGCACGCCCCAGAAGCGCACAGCGATCGCCAACGACAGGGCGTCGCGCACCGCGGCGGCCAGCGCATCATCGGGAACAGGCCAAGCGAGGACGCGCCCTGCCGCTGTGCCGACCGGCCCTGCAGCCCCGGCGCCATCAGAGAGCTGGATCACGGGCCCACCGTACCGGAGCGCGGTCCAGGGCGACGAGCCACAGAATCGTGCAGAAACCAGGATCGCCGACGGGGATCCGGTGCGGATGGCAGCGGCAAGCTCTTCGGGATGAGAGACGAGCACAACGCGGTAACCGGCCGCTCCAAGCACAGCCCGGCACCGCCCCTGGACCGAGGCCTCGTCGTGCGCCACGAGAATCGTCTCGGGTCCCATGCACCCCTCGCAGGCGGCCGGGGATCAGTGGCCAGCCGGTATTCTCTTAACCTGTACCGCGGGTTCTGTCAAGGATCGGCCGAAAAAAACGGGGGTGCCGCTCCCCCGGCGGCACCCCCGGATCCTGCCCTGCCCGCTCGTCACGTCGAGCGGATCTCTTGCCGCATGAAGACCCCATAGCACAGCCCAAAACAGATCGCAGTGATCGCCAAGAGCGAGACCAGATGCGGCGCCACGATCAGCGCGCTTTGCCCGAGCGGCAAGGGGTTCTGGAACCGGCT
>DATJQT010000262.1:0-4853 GCA_035505475.1 Vulcanimicrobiaceae bacterium | reverse complement strand
CTGCCGAACTGCCCACCGGAGTATACCCACGGAGGGACGCATTTTCATCCGTCGTGGTGACCCAAGTTAGTCATGAACACTCAATTGGCGGTCCGCTCCCCCGGCACCAACTGTGGCGGATGATCCCGAGTCCTCGACAGGAGGACAATGGGGTGCGGCAGAACCATTCATCCCACCCCTGGCTCAGGGTGTCAGCCGAACATGTCCAGAGAAGGGGATTCGGAGATCGAGATGCCGGAGAATATGGTTGGTATACTTGCGGCGTGTCCCCAGCGGGATTCGATGGCCTTTGGAAGGTCGAGAGTCGGGGAGTGGTGCTGGTAGGTTGCTGAATACAAACAGAACAAGCCCGAATGAGCAGCGGGATACGCCCGTTGGTGGCACGGGCGCTGGGGTTTGTCATCACAGGAGGACACGAGGGCGGGGGCCATGACGTAACCGGTCCGTACCCGCGAGCCGAGCGTCGGCACCTCAGATTGGCCGGCCAGTTTCACGTCAACTCGCCACGCTTCCTCAGAATCGCTCCCGCCAGTACAGCAGGCGCTTGATGCTCGGCGGGGACGGGACGGCGTCGGACGGCAGTTGCTGGTTCGTGGTCGAGGCCATCACCGAGGTGGCGATCGCCGCCCCGGTGTCGGTCATCACAATGATCGGCTTGGACGGGATCCCGCTCCCGATCGTCGTCTCCCGCAGGGTCGTCGGCCCCGCATTGTTCTGCAATGTCCCCGTCCCTTGGCTGAAGTTCAGCCCCGCGTAGCCCGACGCGAGCTGCACGGTCCCCAGGCTCGCCGTCCCCGAGCCGCTCAAGCAGGTCGGGCTGGCCACCGGCGTGAAGGTTGTGTAGTAGACGAGGTTATTGAAGATATCGACCGGAGCGAGGATCTTTTCGCCGGCCGCGAGCGGGACGTACCACCCCGAAGTGCCGGCCGCGGTCGTGGTCGCATTGGCCAGGGCGCTCTCGGTGAGGGCGGCCCCGTTGGCTGTGTCGTCCGGGGCCACATCTTTGAGCGCGTACAGCCGGTTCGCGCTGGTCAAGATGGTGGGGTTGTTGCGGTCCCCCGTGCCGAAGACGATCCAGAGCGTCTGCGTGGCGTCGGTAGCCACAGCCGGTGCCGCATAGATCCCCTGGGCTGGCGTGTACTGGCCGGTCCGGGGGGGATTGCGCTGGGCCGGATCGCCCACGAAGAACCGTTTCCCGCGCCAGTTGGTGATCGTGCCGCTGGTCCCGGCGGAGAGCTGGGCCGGGGGCAACACGAACTTCCAGAGCTGGCCGCCGATGTCCCCGATGTAGAGGTGATCGACGTAGCCGTCCCCGTCCAGATCGACGGCGAACGGGTTGGCGGCCACGCTGAAGTTGAGGTACTGTCGGTCGTCCGTGCTCCCGTCGTTGCTGTAGGCCCACAACTTCTGGCCGGTGGCGAGGTCCACCGCGAGTACCGCCTTCCCCGCGCTGTTGGGCTGCACGCTTTGATAGCCCGCCCCGAGGAACGCCACGGTCTTGTCCGTCTGGCCCGTGCCGGCATCCATCCGGATGCGGCCAATCACGGGCTCGGACCAGCTCTCCGCGATGGTCGCGTCGGTGAAGCTCCAGAGGTACTGGGGCTGGAGCGGGTCGGTGATGTCGAGTGCGGTGTACGTGCCACCGCCCCGGCGCTCGCCAAAGAGGACGATGGTCTTCCAGGTGCCGTCGATTTTCACATCGGCGGCGATCGGGCTGCCGTCCACGAAGAAGTCGTGGGCGTTCATCGGATTGAGGAAGAGCTTCAATTTGCCCAAGAGATCGGGGGGAATGAAGCCCCAGAGCTCCGCGCCGTCGCTCTCGCGGAAGGCGTGGAGCATGCCGTCGTTGGCGCCCGCGAGCAGGATCGGAGTCCGGGTGGCGTGCGCCGTCTGGAAAGCGGTGTAGGTGGGATCGGTCGAGGCGAGCGGGGGCGCGCCCACCAACACGGGCGTAGAGTGGAAGATGTCGCCAAGCTTCCAGGCCCGCTCCTCGCTCGTGTTGCCGTTCTGGTTCTCGTCGATCGTGTCCGTCCCCCGGAGGTAGCCGATCAGCATGGTCCGGTCCGCGTCCGTCGTGACGCCGAGCAGAGCGGCGGTGAGCGCGGCATTGCTGGCCGTGAACAGTTGCTGGCTGCCGCCCACCACCGTGTAGAGTGTGCGGTTTGCGGCGGGGATGGCCGCCAGGACCTGCCCGGCGTCCCACGCCAAGGCCGAGGCCAACGGCAGCCCGTTCGTATCCGTCGGGACCACCCCGTTGGCATTCCGCGTGTAGGCCCGGAGGTAGCCGCGCCAGAAGGGACTCGAGGGCGAAGACTGGAAGTACGCCATGTACGCCCGGCTGGACCCGTTGACCTGTGTCGAGGGGACCACCGGGGAGACGAAGCTGAAGGTCGCGGCCATGATCCGGTTAATGGCCGCCTGCAGACTGGCGGTCAGGCTGGACTCGTTCGTCGCGGAATAGAACTGGCCGCCGCCGTTCAGCGCAATGGTCTGGAGCGTCGCGTTGGTTACCGTCTGCTCTGACGCCGCCACCGCGAATCCGACCGTATCGACGATGATGCCTTGGGCCTTGAGGGCCGTGGCCACCGCGGGCGAGACCACGGGGGAACCGGTCGGGTGCGGGTCGCCGTAATCATTGGGCTGCCCGTCGGACATCGCGATGATGTAGTTCGGCTGGCAGGATTGCTGGGTCGGGCGGGGGAACCCGCCGAATCCCTGCGCGAAGTAGGTGCCGAGATCGGTCATGGCGGCCCCCAGCGGCGTGCTGCCGTTCGGCGTGATGCTGGCGAGGGCCGTCAAGACCTGGCTCGGGTCGCTGCTTAACGGGGCGAGGATCCGCGCGTGCCCGCCGGCGCCGTAGTTGGCCGTGTTGCCGGTGAAGATCGCCAGCCCGAAGTTGACGCCCGGCGTGGCCTGCACGAGCTGGGTGAGGACCGCCTGGGCGATCGAGATCTTGGTCGCTTCGATCTGCGGGGGATTCGCCGTGTAGTTCAACCAGTTCCCGGTGGCGAGGGTCACGGCCGTGCCGTTTATCAAGCCGGTGAAATAGCCGACCGTGTTCAAGGCGGTCTGGGCAGCGGCGGAGTTCACGTTCGTCACGCGCGTGGTGTACTGCTGGCCGTAATGCGCGGCGTCGGCATAGTACACGCGGTTCCGGCTGTAACTTCCCGAGTAACTCGTGCTCGATGAGTAGGGTTGATTCCCGCCATTCGGAATCAGGTCCCCCATGCTCCCGGAACTGTCGAGGAAGAGCATCACGTTCGGTGGCACGCTCGTGCTAAAAATCGCGCTATCGTCCGCGTGGACATAGGGGAACCGGAACGGGCACAGGGCCAGGATCAACAGGAGCGCGAGCGGCTTGCAGCGGCGAGGAATGGACATGACGGGCGCCTCCTGGGATGAGAAATGCACGTAAGACTTAGCGGGGATGAAAGCGCAATTTATGCCGCGGCGGACCTCACGTGCCGCCAGGTTGCAAGGGGAGAAGGCTCGCGCCTATGCCAGTGCGGCAGCCTGAATTCCCCAATTTGGGTATCGGTCGGGACCGGGTGAAACATGAGAGAGAAACTGTTTGCGGGACCCGATATTACGGATTTTGGCAGGATTGGCAGATTGTTACATGTTGCAACAAGATGGGTTCCCCAAAAACACCACGAGCGCCGAGGGAATCCCCGACGCTCGCAGTGGGCTTATCGCGTGTGGTAATGATTACTGCCTCTTCCACCTCCAGGTGAGGCCAGCGAGCCCGGACTCGGCCGGGTGAGCCGCTCGGGCAGGGAGCAGGCTGGATGGTCCCACTACGATGGGGCGTGAGAGATTCTCCCGGGCGCGGACCTCGGGGATGGCCGGTATAGCGAGGCGGCACGATGCCGTAGAATGGTGCATCGCGAGGAGGATTTTACCTTGACACCGAAAAGACGGCCGGGTCCCCTTAACCACACAGCATGCTGGGCGAGGCCCCCTTTGTGGACCGCCTGATCGCCCAGATCCGGGGGCAGGCGCGCATCGCGGAGATTCCGAAGAGCCAGCGCTTTGCGGCGCGCCCGCCCCTGCACCGGCTCTTGGACGCGCGCGAGGGTCGCGACCGGGACGCGCGGCATGCCCGCATCGCGGCAGCGGTCGAGGCGCACGGCGACACCCAGCAGGCGATCGCCGCCCATCTGGGCTTGCACTTCACTTCCATCAGTCGGATCCTACGAAGGGTGAGAGAACAATAAAATAGACCTGACCCCATTCCGCACCGTCAACTCTATGCCCAGGGGCGGAAGCCCAGTATCGCGTATGCGGCCTTGCGCGATCGCGGTGCGGCGACCAAGAGCCTGCTCTTTGGAAGCGAAATTAGACGGTGTTTGTGAGAGACGACCCGTTCCTCCTGCCATTGAGGCGCTCCGCCTATCGTAGCTGGGCGCTGGGTCGCGACGCTCTGCGACGATGACGTGCCGCCGCCTGCGCCAAGCGAGTCAACGGGCAAGGTGTTCTTCGGCGACAGGGCCGATGAAGCCAAGCGATTGGCGAGGGCGTACCGGTCTGTCCGTCTAGCGAGGCTAGCGATTTCGCGCGGATCATTCCAGGGAGGACACACCGACGGTGCGTTGCAGCGGCTCGCCGGCGGGCTCCGGAATTCTTGCGAGGTGCTCCTCGATGACGAACTGCGTATGCTTGGAAAAATGCAGATACAAGGCCATGAGAAGGAGCGCCGTTTCCAGATTGCTCGGGCGGGTGACGACGAGGACCAGCACCGTTCGCCAGAAATGCCCCGCCGTCTCCCGGCGAAAGCCGAGCCGCCACACCACGGCGGCGAGTGCCCTGAGATCCGTCCAGCGCCCGCGCAGCGATCCGACCTGCTTGGGGCG
>DATJQT010000261.1:0-3997 GCA_035505475.1 Vulcanimicrobiaceae bacterium | reverse complement strand
GCCCAGCGCGGCATGCTCGCTGAGCTGGAGGGCCCGGATGTATGCAGCGATGGCCCAGCGGTCCTGGACAGGGACCTGATCGGCATAGCTTGGCATCTGGCCGAACCCGTGGGTCATTACCTCGAAGAAATGGCCGATCGGTGCCTCCCGCAACCGCGGGATGTGGTACGACGGCGGATGCCGATACCCGCGCTGCGCGATCATGCCGTTCCCCGTTCCCACCCGGTCATGGCACGGCGCGCAGAAGATGTCGAACCGCTCCTGCCCGCGCTGCATGAGCGCCTGCGTGAGCGGGATCGGCAAGTCGCTGACCGGGGCGTTGCCGCTCAGGCCGGTGACGAGCGGCGGATTCCCCTGGGGATCCTCTTGGGCGACCGTGCCCGGGATGCGCGGCCGGGCGGAGCGTTCGTCACCGAAGAAGGTGCTCCGCTGCAGCGGCTGGTACCGCGGCTGGTCTGCCATCTGCTGTTGGCAGGAGACGAGGAGGAGCATGCCCGCGAGGATCACTCCGCAGTCTTTGGCCGCCCGCCGGTTAAGCCGGAACATCGTACACTCCCCTGGACGTTAACCCGGCAAGAAACCGTTGGGTGGTCTCCGGGTCGAAGCGCGGGTCGCGGCTCTCGACACACAGGAAGAACCGCGTCTGGCTTGCCAAATCGAACTCCGGCACATTGAAGACCGGGTGGTACGGCCGGGGAAAGCGGCAAAAAACGAGAAAGGCCAGTAAGGCGGACAGCGCGCCGCACAGGATCGTCAGCTCGAAGGACACCGGAATGAACGAGGGCCAGCTGTTCAGCGGCCGCCCTCCCACGTTGATCGGGTAGTCCCATTTGGCGATCCAGAGCTGGAGGAAGAAGCCGCCAAAGCAGCCAGTCAGCCCCCCCAGCAAGACGATCAGCGGCACCCGAGAGCGGGGAAGGTCGAGCGCCTCACTCAAGCCTTCGACGTGGAGGGGTGCATAGGCGTCGAGGTGCCGGTATCCCGCCTGGCGCGCCTTCTGGGCGGCGGCCACGAGCTGCTGCGGGGTGTCGAACTCGGCCATCAGACCGTACAGCGGCGTCATGCGCGCTCCTCTGCCTGCACGTGCGGCGCAATACCGCGGATCTCGGACATGGAGCTCATGGGCAGCGTGCGAACGAACAGGGCCATGCAGAAGACAAAGAACCCAATCGTCCCGGCAAGAGTGGCATAGTCCCAGATGGTGCCGGAATACCGTCCCCAGGCGGAGGGCATGTAGTCCCGCGTCAGGCTCTGGACGACGATGACGTAGCGCTCCAGCCACATGCCGTAGAGGACGCTCAGGGAGATCAGGAACAACCAGACGGTGCTGGTGCGGACCCGCTTGATCCAGAGCAGTTGCGGGATAAGCAGGTTGAAGAGGACCAGGACCCAAAAGTATATGCCGTACGGACCGAACATCCGGTACCACATGTTGCCGCGTTCGAAGATGCTGCCGCTGTACCAGGCAAAGAACGCCTCCATGATGTAGCTGTACAGGACGATCCAGCCCGTGGCGAGCAGGAGCTCTCCCATGAACTTCAGGTGCCGCATGGTGATGAGTCCTTCCATGCGGTAGAGCCGCCGCACCGGGATGACGAGGACGAGGACCATGGCGAAGCCGGAGTACAGCGCCCCGGCGACGAAATACGGGGGGAAGATCGTCGAATGCCAGCCGGGTACCAGGGCGATCGTGAAGTCGAAGCTCACCACGGTGTGGACCGAGATCACCAGGGGGGTGGCAAGCCCTGCCAAGAGCAGGGAGGCCGTCTCGTAGTGCTTCCAATGGTCCGCCGAGCCCCGCCACCCCAGAGCGAGGACCGCATACGCCGTGCGCACCAAGTAATTCTTTGCACGGTCGCGCATCGTCGCGAGATCGGGGATCATGCCGATGTACCAGAAGATCACCGAGACGGTAAAGTAGGTCGAGACGGCGAAGACATCCCAGACCAACGGGCTGCGGAACTGTGGCTGCACCCACATGACGCTGGGGTACGGGAACAGCCAGTAGAAGAACCACGGCCGCCCGAGATGGAACAGCGGGAACATCCCCGCGCACATGACGGCAAAGATCGTCATCGCCTCGGCAAACCGATTGATGGACTGCCGCCATTTCTGCCGCATCAGCAGGAGGAAGGCGGAGATCAGCGTGCCGGCATGCCCGATCCCGATCCACCAGACGAAGTTGACGATGGCGAATCCCCAGCCGTTGGGAATCTCGATACCCCAGACCCCGACCCCTTTGTAGAAGAGCCAGGTGGCCGCCCCGAACAGCACCAGGATCAACAGGAGGCCGCCCCCGGCGGCCGCGTACCACGGCAGGGGTGTGGGCTTGGTGAGCACCGCCGAGCTGATGGTCTCGGTAATCGCTCCGTAATCGTAGTCGGGAGCGATCAGCGGGAACTCCTGCAGATCGACCAAGGGCTGCGTTGTCTCCTGGGCCACTCCCTACCCCCTCTCGAGCTCGGGATTCGGATTGCGCAGCCGGGCCAGATAACTCGTCCGGGGCCTGGTATTCAGCTCCTCGTTCAGCATGACGTAGTTCTGGGGCTCGGCCTTGAGTCGGGCCACCCGGCTTGTCGGATCGTTGATGTTGCCGAAGACGATCGCCTGGGTGGGGCAGGCCTGCTGGCAGGCCGTCCGGATCTCGCCATCGCGGACCGTGCGGTCCTCGTTTTCTGCCTGAATCTTGGCGGTGTTGATCCGCTGCACGCAGTAGGTGCACTTCTCCATGACCCCCCGACTGCGCACGGTGACGTCGGGATTCCGCAGCAGCTTGAGGCTAGGGGTCTCGTAGTCGGCGTAGCGGAAGAAGTTGAAACGCCGGACCTTGTAGGGGCAGTTGTTCGAGCAGTAGCGCGTGCCCACGCAGCGGTTGTACACCTGATCGTTCAATCCCTCGGCGCTGTGGTTGGTCGCGCCGACTGGGCAGACCAGCTCGCAGGGGGCGTTCTCGCACTGCATGCAGGGCACTGGTTGATGATAGGTCTCCGGGTTGGCTAGGTCGCCCTTGTAGTAGCGGTCGATCCGGATCCAGTGCATCTCGCGCCCGCGCGTCACCTCGATCTTGCCCACCACCGGGATGTTGTTCTCTGCCTGGCAGGCGATCACGCAGGCGTTGCAGCCGATGCAGGCGTTGATGTCGATCGCCATGCCCCAGGCATAATTCGGGTAGGGGTACGGCGGATAGATGGTGTGGGATTCCGGCTTCTCATCCACCACCTGATGCACAAAGCCGGGGTCCTTGCGGAACTCGGCCAGGGTGCCCGCCCGGAGCAGGTGTCGCCCTTCCATGTTGTGATGGAACTGGGTGCAGGCGCACAGCTGGCGCTCATCGGTCTTCGCCATCGCAAGCCCCGGCCCTCCCCAGGGCGCGTCGGACGTCTGCAAGGCATAGGCGTTGAATCCGGCCCCGTTGCCGACCCGGCCGGCCCGCGTCCGGCCATAGCCCAGGTGGACGGTCACGCAGTCGTCCGGGTGCCCAGGGACGATCCAGGCCGGGGCGCGAACTGTTCTGCCGCGGTACTTCAGCTCGACCACGTCGGCGAAAACCCGACCGTGCTCGCCGTCCGAGTTCATGCTGACCATCTGGGACAGGCCTAGCCGCTCGGCGGTGGCCGGACTGATCAGTGCGGCGTTGTCCCAGGTGAGCTTCGTGAACGGCTTGGGCAGCTCCTGCAGCCAGCCGTTGTTGGCGAAGCGGCCGTCGAAGATGCTCGGGTCCGGTCGGAACATGATCTCCAGTGGGCCTTGATTGGGAGACGGCGATTGCGTGACCTGAACGGCCCAGTCTCGCGGATTGAGCTTCGCCGAGGCGGATATGGATTTCGGCGGAAAGGCCGTGCCCGCGACCACGCCATCGTGCAGCGCCTTCCGCCAAAACTGCTCGAAGTCGCCGACCGCGTACTGCCGCCAGTATCCCCGCACGATGTCGTAGGGCGCTTGGGGTTGGCCACCGAGGAGTGCCGCCAGCACCTCATGGGCGGATTTGCCTTCGTAC
>DATJQT010000260.1:0-3274 GCA_035505475.1 Vulcanimicrobiaceae bacterium | reverse complement strand
GGCTTGAGCGGCATGCTGGTTGCGCCGATCTTTTTCGTGACGCACAAGATGGGGGCCACGATGGGCCTGAAGGCGTTTGCGGCCACGATCTGCGGCGGCTTCGGCGACGTGCGCGGGGCCATCCTGGGTGGCCTCGCCCTGGGGGTGATTGAGACGTTTGGCGGCGCCTACATCTCTGTCGTGTACAAAGACGGCTTCAGCTTCCTGGTGCTGATTGCATTCCTCCTGCTGCGACCGCAGGGTATCTTCGGTGAGAAGGTCGCGGAGAAGGCGTGAGGACGGAAAAAACGCATCGCACGACTGACGCTCGCTTTCGGCCGGGCCACTTGGCGCTGCTGGTCGGCGCCGTCGTGGTCATTCTCCTGCCACTGCTCTTCACGACCCGGTACACGACCAACCTCCTGATCCTCGGTGCCTCCTGGGGGATTGCCACCCTCGGCCTCGTCGTGGTCCTAGGCTATACCGGACAAATCTCGCTTGCCCAAGCCGCGTTCTATGGGATCGGGGCGTACGCCGTGGCTCTCGGCACAACTCGCTGGGAAATCAACTGGTGGGTCGCCCTGGTTCTGGGACTGGTGGCGGCCGCACTGGCGGGAGCGGTGCTCGGCACGACGACGCTCAAACTGGGCGGGCATTACCTCGCCATGGTGACGATCTGTTTTCAGATTATCTATACCCTCGTCACCACCAACTGGATCGCGGTCACCGGCGGCCCGGACGGGGTCAGCAATATCAAACGGCCGCCGTTCTTCGTGCCGGTCAACACGGTCCAAAAGTACGCGTGGTTCGCGCTGGCGGCGCTCTGGCTGGTCGCGGCTTTGGTGTGGTTGCTCCGCGACACGGCCCTCGGCCGCGCCATGCTGGCGATCCGTGAAAACGAGCTGGCCGCTGAAGCCCTGGGGGTGGATACGCGCCGGGTCAAGGTAATTGCGTTCATCCTGAGCGCCACGATTGGCGCATTGGGGGGTGCGATTTACGCCTCCGGGTATCTGTACATCAGCCCGGACAGCTTCAACTTCGACCATGCGGTGGCATTTCTGGCCATGGCGTTGGTGGGCGGGAGCGCATCGCCGCTCGGCGCGATCCTGGGTGCTGGGCTCCTGACGTTCCTTCCCGAATGGCTCCGCGAGCTGCAGCGGATCTACCTTGTGATCTATGGCTGTGCCATCATCCTGGTGATCGTCTTCATGCCCGAGGGTCTCTGGGGCTATGTGAAGCTGTTCGGGCGCCGTTTCGCCCGGGTGCGCCACCTGCCACCAGTTGATCAGCCGATCCATGTGGGCGGCCACGGAACACCGGGGGAAGATATTCTTTGCGTCCACCAGCTCACGAAGCGCTTTGGCGGCCTCGTGGCGGTGGACGCGGTTGATCTCACCGTCCGCCGGGGCGAAGCGCACGCGCTCATTGGGCCGAACGGTTCCGGCAAGACGACGATTATTAACGTGATTTCCGGGCTGTATGTCCCCAGCGCCGGTGGAATTCGCTTCCTGGGTCACAACATCGTGGGTCAGCGGCCCAGTCGGATTGCCCATCATGGAATGGCCCGCTCTTTCCAAAACCTCCGCCTTTTTCGAGAGTTGAGCGTCTGGGAGAACGTGCTGGTCGGGGCGCACCGCGGGGGCGGACGCGAGCGCGAGACGGAAGCGCGTGCGCTTGCCGCGATCGAGTTCGTCGGACTGTCGGACAAGGCCTTCGAGATCTGCCGCAACCTGCCGTACGGCCATCAAAAATTGGTCGAGTTGGCCCGTTCCCTGGCCGGCGAGCCGGAGCTGTTGCTCTTGGATGAGCCCGGCGCCGGCCTCAACCAGACCGAAAAACAAGAGCTGGTCCGATTACTCAAGCGACTCAACGAGATGGGACTCACGATTTTGATCGTGGAGCACGATATGTCCTTGGTCTCCAACGTGGCCGCGGTGGCAACCGTGCTTAACTTCGGGAAGAAAATTGCCGAAGGAAGGGTAGAAGAGGTGTTGCGCCACCCGGCCGTCGTGGAGGCCTATCTCGGCAACCGGGAGGTAGCGCTCGGTGTTTGAAGTTCACGACGTTCACGTCGCGTACGGCGCGGTGACGGCACTCCGGGGTGTCTCCCTCGAAGTCAAGTCGGGCGAGATCGTGTGCCTGCTAGGAGCGAACGGCGCCGGCAAGTCCACGACGCTCCGGACCATTTCCGGTCTGTTGCATCCACTCAAGGGAGAGATCGTGCTGAATGGCGAGCCGATCCACCGGCTCACTGCCGAGGCGATTGCCAAGCGCGGGATCTCCCACGTCCCCGAAGGCCGGCACGTGTTTCCCGGTCTGACCGTCCGAGAGAATCTGGTCCTGGGAGCCTCGAACCGCAAAGGCACCGGGCGGGACGAGCGGACCGAGGACCTCGCGCGCGTGTTCAAGATCTTCCCCGACCTGGAGCGCCTGCAACACGCGCTAGGCTGGACATTGTCCGGCGGCCAGCAGCAAATGCTGGCGATCGCGCGCGGTTTGATGGCACGACCGCACGTGCTCTTGATGGACGAGCCGTCGCTCGGGCTTGCGCCGATCCTGGTCCAGGAAGTGTTCCGGGTCATCAAGGAGATCAATGCGAGCGGCGGCACGACCATTCTGCTCGTGGAGCAGAATGCCACCATGGCGCTAGCCATCTCGCAACGGGGCTATGTGATGGAGACCGGGCGCATCGTCCTGCAGGGCTCTGCTGGGGAGTTGCTCAAAAACCCGCAGGTCCGCGATGCGTACCTGGGCGGCGGGAAAGCTGCGTAGCGGCATCCACGTGGACCGGGGAGCCTTGCCCATGTCCCAGGGTTTGCGACGCTCCGGAGTGATGCTCTGCATTGGAAGCCTGTTGCTGGGGACTGCCGCATTTGCCGGACCGATCTACGTTCATGTCGATGCCGAAGGGACCGCGCACTTCACCGATGCGCCGACCAAGCCGTACTTCCGCCCGCTGCCTGCTTTCGGGTTGCCGCGCGGTGTGAACCTCACCAGCGGCCAATACGCCACACTCATCAACGCGATCGCGACCGAGCACGCTGTGGACCCGGCGCTGGTGAAAGCGATCATCCGCGCGGAATCCAACTTCGACCAGCGGGCCGTCTCTCGCAAGGGCGCGCAAGGGTTGATGCAGCTCATGCCCGACACGGCGTTCCGCTATGCCGTCTCGAACGCGTTCGATCCGGCAGAAAACATCCGAGGCGGTGTTCAATACCTGCGCTACCTGCAGGAGCTGTTTCCCCACCAGCTGCACCTGACGGTCGCTGCCTACAACGCCGGAGAGAATGCCGTC
>DATJQT010000259.1:0-7119 GCA_035505475.1 Vulcanimicrobiaceae bacterium | reverse complement strand
GGGGAGCAGGAATCGGCGGAACAGCGGTTCGATGATCAGGCGGCTGGGCAAGCCGAGCGGATCCTCGAGCTCAACCAGGACGTCCCCGCCGGCGGAACGGGCGGCAAGGCGGACGTTCACGTACACGAAGCCGGCGACGATCACCATCCCGATCAGGGTCAGAAGGCCCTTCAGCGCGAGGATCGTGGTGAACACCGACAGCAGTTTGACCTCCTGAAACCAGAGATAATCGGTGTAGAGCGGAAGGATCTGGCCCGCGACATTCAGCAGGATGATGCCCAGAAAGATCGGACCGATCCATGACCGGGAACGCATAACCGCTCCTTTTTGGGAATAGGCCTGTAGGAAGGCACTTTAACGCACCCGAGAGAGGCGTGTCAACGCCGCCCGGGCCGCATGTGGCGAATCCGGCAGTGCAGTTCTTTGCAGTCGAGTTGTCCCTCGCGATTTTCCCTTGACCCGCCTGCTAACGATAGGTACGCTCAGCCGTTCTTTTTGCCAAGGCAGTCTTCCCGGCGGCCGACGACGTGCTTATAGACCATCGGAGCGGGTGCATCCGCACGCGCGGTCACGTCGTCTGCGAATCGTCCAGCGCCAACCACGCTGATGTCGTCGGAACGGTACGTCATTACGGGGGCCCGTGTATGGAGATGAGGACGGCTCAACGGTTCGGCAACCGGATGCTCGCATGGCTGGGTCACGCGCTGGTTCTGGTTGTGGTGGCCGTTGCGGTCGCGGCGTGTTCGAACGGCGAAACCAGCCAGGGGAACCGCAACCGATCGGGGGCGAGTGCGATCATCCCAGTCGTGGTCGGCGACGTGGTGAGCAAAACCGTGCCCGTGCAGATTCGGGTCGTCGGGAACGTGCAAGCCTACGCCAGCGTCACGCTAAAAAGCCAGCTCGACGCCGAGGTCGCCCAGGTGCAAGTGAAGGAAGGGCAGAACGTCAAGAAGGGCGATGTGCTCTTCTTGCTCGATGGGCGACCCTGGGAGGCGGCGCTCAACCAGGCCGAGGCCACGCTCAATCGCGATCGGGCCCAGCTACAGCAGGCGCGGGCCGCGGTGGCGCAGACCACCGCAGCGGTGCGCCAGGCCGAGGCCAATCTGGCCCGCGACCAGGCGCAGCTCGAAAACGCGAACACGCAGCTTCGCCGCTACAAGGGGCTGATGGCCGAGGGGGCGATTTCGAACGAGCTGTACGATCAGGTGCGCACGACGGCTGCGGCCCTCGAAGCCACCATCCAGGCGGATCAGGCAGCAATCACCAATGCCCAGGCGATGATCGAATCCGCCAAGGCGACGGTCGAGAACGTGCAGGCGCAGATCAAAGCGGATGAGGCGAACATCCAGAATGCGCGTGTGCAGCTCGGCTATGCGACGATTCGCGCCCCCATGGACGCGCAGGCCGGTAATCTGTTGGTTCGTGCGGGGAGCGCCGTCAAGGCGCGCGACGATACCGCGCAGATGCTCGTCCTCAACCAGATCCGTCCCATCTATGTCAGTTTCTCCGTCCCCGAGCAGTACCTGAATGACATCAAGAAGTACCAAGCCACCCGGAGCCTGCAGGTGGAAGCGTTTCCGCCCGGCGAAGACAAAGCTCCTGCCACGGGCGAACTCACGTTTATGAACAACACGGTGGACCCCACGACCGGGATGATTCAGCTGAAGGCGACCTTTGCCAACAACCGCGGCCTCCTCTGGCCCGGTCAGTTCGTGTCGGTGCTCCTCACGCTGACGACCCGGCCGGATTCCGTGGTCGTACCTTCCCAAGCGATTCAGACCGGTCAACAGGGGCAATACGTCTACGTGGTGCGCCCCGACAGCACGGTCGAGTCCCGCGTCGTCACCGTCGCCATGCGGCTCGGGCCAGAGACGGTCATCGAGAAGGGTGTCAGCCCCGGGGAGAAGATCGTGACCGACGGACAGGTCCGGCTCGTGCCCGGCGCGCGCGTGCAGGCCAAGCCTGCCAACGGAGAAGCCAAGACCGACACCGCCGAAGCGACACAGAAGCCATGAACGTTTGCGAGCTGTTCATCCGGCGCCCGGTCATGACCACGCTGCTCATGGCCGCGATCCTGATCTTCGGGTTCATGGGCTACCGCTCGCTCCCGGTCAGCGACCTCCCGAACGTGGATTTCCCGACCATCCAGGTCACCGGCCGGCTCCCGGGCGCGAGCCCGGAAAACATGGCCGCCTCGATCGCCACCCCACTGGAGAAGCAGTTCTCGACCATTGCCGGCATCGACAGCATGACGTCCACCAGCGTGCAGGGCGCCACGCGCGTCACGATGACGTTCGCCCTGGAGCGGAACATCGACGCGGCATCGCAGGACGTGCAGGCCGCCATTGCCGCCGCGCAGCGGCAACTGCCGGCCAACATGCCCAGCCCGCCGACGGTCCAGAAGGTCAATCCCGCCGACGCGCCGATCCTCTACCTGGCCCTGAGCTCGCCGACGCTCCCCCTCTACCAGGTGGACGAATTTGCGGAAACCATGCTCGCGCAGCGGATCTCGATGGTCAGCGGCGTGTCTCAGGTCCTCGTGTTCGGGGCCCAGAAGTATGCTGTCCGCGTGCAAGTGGATCCCAACAAGCTCGCGGCGCGGGGGATCGGCATTGACGAAGTCGAGAACGCGCTCGTCCAGGGGAACGTGAACCTGCCGACCGGCAACCTGGACGGGCGGCACCAGACCTTTTCGGTCGAGGCGAATGGGCAACTCTACGACGCCGCCGCCTATAGTCCCCTGGTCGTCGCATACCGGAACGGCTCGCCGGTGCGTCTGGGAGAACTGGGCACCGTTCTTGATAGCGTGGAGAACGACAAGGTTGCGGGATGGCGCGGCACGGACCGCGCGATCGTGCTCGCGATTCAGCGTCAGCCGGGCACCAACACCGTAAAGGTGGTGGATGCGATCCAGGCGCTCCTGCCGAGCTTTCGCGTGCAGCTGCCGGCCGCGGTGTCGCTGAATACGCTCTACGACCGGTCGCAGACGATTCGGGCGTCGGTAAACGACGTCCAATTCACGTTACTGCTGACGATCTGTCTCGTGGTCCTGGTTATTTTCCTGTTCCTCCGCAACCTTTCCGCCACGGTCATTCCCAGCCTGGCCCTCCCCATCTCGGTGGTGGGGACTTTCGCGGTGATGTTTGCGTTCGGCTACAGCCTGGATAACCTCTCGCTTATGGCGTTGACGCTGTCCGTCGGCTTCGTCGTCGACGACGCCATCGTCATGCTGGAGAACATCGTCCGCCACATGGAAGGGGGCGAGCGGGCATTCGAGGCCTCGCTGATCGGGTCGCGAGAAGTGGGGTTCACCGTCATCTCGATGACCTTGTCGCTCGCCGCCGTGTTCATCCCGGTGCTCTTCATGGGCGGCATCGTCGGTCGCCTGTTCCGGGAATTCGCCGTGACGGTCAGCGCGGCAATCATCGTCTCGGGCTTCACGTCCCTGACGCTGACCCCCATGCTCTGCAGCCGGTTCCTGCGCCCGCCCGCCGAGGCCCACCACGGGCGGATCTACGCGGTCAGCGAGCGTTTCTTCCAGGGGATGCTGTCTACCTACAGGTGGACCCTGGAGCGCTGCCTCGAGCATCGGCCCACGGTCATGCTCGTGTCGGCCACCTTGCTGGTGTTGACCGGCGTCCTGTTCTGGGTCATGCCCAAGGGGTTCATTCCGTCCGAGGATGCGGGGCAGATCATCGGGTTTACGGAGGGCGCCCAGGACATCTCGTTCGACAACATGGCGACGCATCAGCGGGAGGTGGCGGCGATCATCGCCCAGGACCCCAATATCGAATCGTTCATGTCCAGCGTCGGCTCGGGGGGTCCCAACGCGACGGGGAACGTCGGGCGCCTGGGCCTGATGCTGAAGCCTCGCTCGCAGCGCAAGCTCTCGGCCGACGAAATCATCCAGTCGCTCCGCCCGAAGCTGGCCAAGATCCCCGGTATCCGGGTGTTCCTGCAGGTGCCGCCCTCGATCCGTGTCGGTGGGCAGATAACAAAGAGCCTGTACCAATACACGCTCCAAGGCGGGGACGTGGATGAGCTGTACCGGGTCTCGCAAGACGTCTTGGCCAAGGTCGCTGCCCTCCCCGGCCTCCAGGACGTGAACAGCGACCTGCAGATCACCAGTCCGAAGGTCCGCGTCGACATTGATCGGGACAAGGCGTCGGCCCTGGGAGTCACTGCGGGGCAGATCGAGAATGCTCTATATGATGCTTACGGCACCCGGCAGGTCTCCACGATCTACACGGCGAGCAACCAGTATATGGTCATTTTGGAGCTGGCCGACGAATACCAGGCGGATCCGGCAGCCCTGCTCATGCTCTACGTCCGCAGCTCCAAGGGGCAGCTGGTGCCCTTGAGTGCCGTCGCGAAGCTGGTGCCCGGGGTCGGCCCGCTGACCGTGAATCACATGGGCCAGCTCCCGTCGGTCACGATCTCTTTCGACCTCAAGCCGGGCGTCGCGCTGGGCGACGCGGTGGCTCAAATACAGCGGATCGGGCGTGCCATCATTCCGGCCACCATGAGTGCCAGCTTCCAGGGAAGCGCCCAGGCGTTTCAGTCCTCTTTGGAAGGCATGGGTCTCTTGCTCGTATTGGCCGTGCTGGTTATCTACATCGTTCTGGGTATCCTGTATGAAAGCTTCATTCACCCCCTCACCATTCTGTCCGGGCTCCCGGCGGCGGGCGTCGGGGCGCTGCTCACGCTGCTGGTCTTCGGCCACGACCTCAACATTTATGCGTTCGTCGGCATCATCATGCTCGTCGGCATCGTGAAGAAGAACGCGATCATGATGATCGACTTCGCCCTCCAGGCCGAGGCCCGCGGTAAGGCGCCGGCCGAAGCCATTTTCGAAGGCTGCCTGCTGCGCTTCCGCCCGATCATGATGACTACGATGGCGGCTTTGATGGGCACACTGCCTATCGCCTTAGGCGCGGGACAGGGCGCCGAAGCCCGCCGGCCATTGGGCCTGGCCGTGGTCGGGGGTTTGCTGGTGTCGCAGATGCTCACGCTCTACATCACGCCGGTGATGTACATCTACCTCGATTCGTTCAGCCGCTGGCTGCGGAGCCGGCGCTGGTCCGCGGTCCGCCACGCGGAGCGAGAACCAAGCATCGGTGCACCCACTAGGCACGGTGTCACCGGCGACTGAGCCACCCGCCAAGAATCTTGCAGAATAATGTGACAGCAAGTGGGCCCGGGATTACCGGACGATGAGGAGGTCCGTCGCGAGTGGTGCGAGCGGCGCGCCTGCCGCGGTCCGGGGCGTCCAGGTGAAGGTGAGCAGGGATCCCTGCGCGGTGGCGCGCTGGAAATACAGGTAGCCTTCAATGCTGGCCGCGGGCAGAATGCGCCCTTCGCGCAGGCCCTGCATCAGGACGTCCTGCGCCGCCCAGGACGCATACCGGTACGCCCCGAAGTCCTCGGGCCAATACGGGCCCCAGGAAGGCGCTCCCCAGTACTGCCGGCCCCAGGAATAAGCGGGCCACGTCGGCACGACCACGGGCGCGGCGGCCCAGCGGCTCCAGATGATTTGGGCGACCTCGGCCGGCGGCAACGCGCGGTACTGCGTGCGCGCTTCATCCAGCAGCGCGAAATCCTCCCAGCGGACCGACACCTCGTCCGCGCGCGTGTTCTCGATGCGCACGCGAACCGGAGTGGCGTAGTCGGAGATTTCGTTGGGAATGGCGGACCAATCGCCGGGGCGGAGCGTGAGCTGCACCCCGTCTTGCGCCAGCGTGATTTCCGGCTGCGTCGGGCCTGCCAGCGTTTGCAGTCGGGGCCCCGCGCATGCGAGCAGGAGCGCGCCCACGGCCGCGGCGAGACCGCACGACACGGCCCCGCGCCCTCGCTTGCTTTTTCGGCAAGCCTGGATATAATCCAAGCCAACCCGTATCGCCATGGTTCCATCATACCAGATGACCCGATTGCTTCAACGGGAAGGAGACTTCATGCCGACCTCACGCGCTGACCTCGAAAAGATGACCGCCCCCAAGCTGCGCGACATGGCCGCCGCCACCTATCCCAACGTCACCGGCGTCTCCGGGATGAAGAAAGAGGAGCTGGTGGAGGCCATCATCGCCGAAGAGGTGCGCCTCGGCCTCCGGCCTAAGGAGGAGCGGGTCCGGGGCACGGCGACGATGGACACCGCACAGCTCAAGACGGCGATCAAGGGGCTAAAAGCGCAGCGCCAGACGGCCCTGGAGAAGAAAGATCATGCAGCACTGAAGGCGGTGCGGCTGCGCAGCAAGGGGATGAAGCGTCGGTTACGGAAGCTGCGCGAAGCCTCCTGAGGCCTCCCCCTCGGGTGAACCTTGCGAACCTATCTCACACAGGAGGGCACGCATGCCGACCTACGATTTTCGCTGCAGCGGCTGTAAGAAGAAGTTCTCGTTGACGATGGGCATTGCCGAGCGGAGCCGGAAACGGGTCAAGTGCCCGAAGTGCGCCTCGTCGAAAGTCGAGCCGGTCTTCTCGACCTTTTTTGCCAAGACCTCGCGCAAGGCCTGACGCGCCGCCTCCGCGCGGCATGGCGAACAGGGGCAACGGGTGATTCTGCTGACGGGGGGATCGGGATTTCTCGGGCGGCACGTCTTGCGCCGCCTGCTCGCAGCCGGAGCATCGGTCCGCTGCCTGGCCCGGCGCGGCGCGCCCGGGACCGCCTGGCTGCGCGAGCAGCCCGTCGAACTGACCCTGGGACACCTCCTTGCTCCAGACGCCGTGGCGCAGAGTTGTCGGGGCGTACGGCAGATCATTCATCTCGCCGCACCCGTGCGCGAGGTGCGCGACGCAGTGGTTGACGCCTTCCATCGCGAGGGCACCCTCTCTCTTCTCGAGGCGGCGCGCGCCGCAGGGGTCGAGCGCCTGGTCATGGTAAGCCCGCTGGGCAGCGCGCCCTCGGCGGGACTGCCGTTTCTGCGCAGCCGAGGCGCCGCCGAACAACACGTCAGAGAGAGCGGGGTACCGCACGTGCTCTTGCAGTCCTCGCTGATGTTCGGGGCGGGCGACCGACTGGTCGAGGGGTTGATCCGGGTGCTGCGACGGACAGGGGTGGTCCTCTTGCCCGGTACGGGTCGGACACTGGTACAGCCTATCTGGGTCGGCGATGTGGTTTCGTGC
>DATJQT010000258.1:0-1309 GCA_035505475.1 Vulcanimicrobiaceae bacterium | reverse complement strand
GCGGGCCTTGCCGGTCTTCGCCGAATACATCCGCCCGAACGTGTAGCCCAGGAAATCGAACTCGCCCTCCGGCGCTTCGCAGATGCGCGTCTTCTCCTCGTTCACCGTCAGCTTCAGCTTGCCCATGATCTCCCGCAGTCGACTGCAATGCCGCTTTGGCTTTGCCCCGTCCGCACAGGATCACGAGATCGTCAGCGTAGGTCACGAGGCGAGCGCCGAGGGTTTGCTCGAGCCCGAGCATCCTCCATCCCAGCACGAACCGGCGCATGTAGAGATTCGCCAGCAAGAGTGAGATCGGAGACCCCTGCGGGATGCCGCGCCGCTGGTCCCGCGCCTCGGTCGTGCGCGTCTTCCGGCCCCGATCGTCGGTTTCTTCCACGGGGCAGTCCAGCCACATCCTGATCAGATGCAGCACGCGCCGATCAACGATGCGGCGCGCCACCGACTTGAGCAAGTCGGAATGGGGAATGCTCCCGAAGTAGTCCGCGAGGTCGGCGTCCACCACTTCCGGATGGCCGCGAAACACCAGCGCCTCCACCGCGACCACCGCCTGTTGGGCGTTTCGCCCAGGACGGTAGGCGTAGAGTTCCGGTGGAAGGTCGGCTTCGAAGATCGGCTCCAGCACCAGCATCGCCGCCGTCATGCAGACCCGATCCCGCAAGGTTGAGATGCCCAGCGGCCTGAGTTTGCCGTTGGCTTTCGGTATGTCCACGCGTCTGATCGGTTCCGGTCGGTAAGTCTCCTGCCTGAGCGCAAGCGCCAGTTCGCCCAGCCATCGCTCGACCCCGTACGCTTCGACCGCCTCGAAGTCCTGGCGGTCCACGCCCGGCGCGCCCTTGTTGGAGCGGCACTGGGCGTAGGCGTGCGCCAGAATGTCGTCGCGGCTGATCTTGTCGTAGAGGGCGTAGAAGCGGTAGCCGGGTTCAGCCTTCGCTTTCGCGTGCAACGCCGTCTGCAGTTTCTGAACACTGTCCGGAGTTGATAGGTCGCCCAATCTCCAGGTCCCTCGCTACGTGTTGCGTCTGTCTTGAACTGAGGCCCCTTCCCTCCCCCGGCGTTGCCCGGCTTCATCGGTACTGCGAGCCTCTCCGCCACCCCATCGGCGCCCGGCCTGTCCCTCGCGGGCGTCCGGTTGATCATCCCTGACCACGCCGTGGGGCTTCTCGTGTTGCGTACGCTTTCCTTCATGTACGTGCTGCCGCCACTACCCCGGTGCAGCGGCTGGGCGTCGTCTTCGCTCATCTCACCCAGCCGTATCAGCCTTCGACGAACCCGCTATCGGCTCGGCCTGTACATCGCCCTTTTCGAG
>DATJQT010000257.1:0-6600 GCA_035505475.1 Vulcanimicrobiaceae bacterium | reverse complement strand
GGCCCCATCTATACCACAGCGATTCTCGGCCGTCCACGCCGGAGCCGGCCTCGAAGGATAGGCTCGGCACCGGTCGGCGGCCGCGGGTTACCCGGCATTCGCGGCGGCTTTGGCGGTGAGGTCGTCCACGGCGGCGATCAGCTCCTGCAAGCGGACGGGCTTGCCGAGGATCCGATCGATCGCGTGCGGATCGCCTTCGGCGGAGACGGCTTCCTCTCCCCAGCCAGTGAGCAAGATCACCGGCAGGTTGGGGTGGTGTGCCTTGGCGAACCGCGCCACGTCCCAACCCGAAACCTCCGGCATACCGAGATCCGTAATCATGATCTCAGGAGGCGCCTCTGTCAGGAGTCTGATTCCCTCTGTGCCGCCCTCGGCTTCGAGGACGGTGTGGCCGGCCGCGCGCAGCAGGCTCCCCAGCGTCATCCGCACTGCGGGGTCGTCGTCCACCAAGAGGAGGCGGCGGCCCTGGACGCCGGTGATCGTCCGTTCCGCCGGTCGGGTTTCCGGCGCGCCGACAGCTGTCTGGAATTGCAGGCGGAACGTGGTGCCGCGGCCCGGCACCGAGCTCACGTCCACCCGCCCGCCGTGGCGCTCCATGATGCTGTACACCACCGAAAGGCCCAAACCCGTGCCGTGCAGGCCCTTGGTGGTGAAGAATGGATCGAAGATCTGCGTACGCACCGACTCGGGCATGCCGATGCCGGTGTCCGTCACCGCCAGCTCGACCCGGCCCTCTGCCGTGCCGGTTTCGGTGGGAAGCTCGCGCGTCGTGAAGCTCAGTGTGCCGCCTTGCGGCATGGCATCCACCGCGTTGAAAATCAGATTGGTCAAGGCTTCGCGGATCTCCGGGGCGTAGCCCAGGATCGCGGGAATACCGCCCAGCTCGGCCTTGACGTGAATGACGAAGCCTCTGCGCTGGGGTTCGTCCCTCCAGCGGGGCCGGGTGATATCGAGCGTCTCCTGAACGATGGGGGCGAGGTCGACGGGGGCCAGTGGCCGGCCGCGCCGCTGCCGCCCGAAATCCTGGAGTCGGCGGACCACCTGGGCGCCGTCGGACGCGGCGGTTTCGAGAATGGCCAGGCTTTCCTGGATATCCGGATCGGTCGCGCGCAGCCGCAGCAGCTCCACCTGGCCGAGGATGGTGGCCAGCGTATTGTTCAGGTCGTGGGCGATGCCGGCGCTCATCTGTCCCAGCGCCCGCAGCTTCTCGTTGCGGATGGATTCGCTTTGCGCCTCCTGCAGCGCCTGGTAGGACTTGGTCACCTCGGCAAACAACCGAGCGTTCTCGATCGCGATGGCTGCCTGGGCGGCAAACAAGGTCAGGATTTGGCGGTCTTCTTCGACAAATGGCTTGCGCAGATCGACGCGATTGACGGAAATGACGCCGATCATGTGCTCGCGGTAAAGGAGCGGCTCGGCCAAGACGGCGACGTGAATCGTCTTTTCGAGCAATTCCGGCGTGGCGTAGCGTGAATTGCGGAAGTCGTTGGCGATCAGGCCATGGTGCTCTGCCGCTGCCGTGCCGGCAACGCCCTCGTTGAGCCGCAGCTTGACCGGCGTATAGCCTTCCTTCAACCCGACCCAGCTCACCGCGGCCAGCACGCCGGTCGCCTCTTCCCAGAGGCGAAGAATCCCGCTCGCTCCGCCCACCAGCACGACGGCGCGTCGCGTGATCAGGTTCAATACGGCGTTCAGATCCAGCTCGCGCGTGATCTCCTCGTTGATCGCCCGGATGCCTTCGAGCTGGCGCGTGCGCTCGGCCAAGGCCGCCTCCGCCCGCCGGCGATCGGTAATCTCCTGCTGGGCGGCACGGAACAGGCGGGCGTTCTCGATCGCAATGGTGGCGTGATCTGCGAAGGAGCGAAGGACAGTGATTTCGGCGTCACCGAAGGTGCGCGGTTCGCGGGTGAAGACGGACATCACGCCCTGCAGCATCCGGCCCTGGACCATGGGGAGTAGCAGGCCGGACACCAAGCCTTCGGCCTGGGCCCAAGGCTTGTTCATGAAACGGGGATCGGACAAGAGATCCGGGCTGGCCACCGGTTCCAGTGTGCGGGCGGCCAGACCGCCGAGCGACTGCGCCTCTTGGATGAGCGGGGGATGACCGCCGGT
The DNA here is from genome assembly GCA_035505475.1 of Vulcanimicrobiaceae bacterium. GTDB lineage: Bacteria > Methylomirabilota > Methylomirabilia > Methylomirabilales > 2-02-FULL-66-22 > 2-02-FULL-66-22. The sequence goes on along the minus strand of DATJQT010000257.1, from coordinate 4,488 downwards.
CGGATCCTGCAAGCCGATGCTTCCCAGCATGCGGAAGCCATCGCCCGTGCGCTCCCAGATCCGTCCGGCGGTGCCGGGGAACAGCACCTGGACGGCGGCGAGGGTCTCCCGAGCGACGCGCTCGGGCTGCAGGGTCGTGCTGATCGTCCGGATCAGTGTTGCCAGCGTGCCCAACTGCTCGAACTGCCGAACGGTGTCGCGGTGCAGCCGCGCCGTGTGGATCGCGATCGCCGCCGGCGGGGCGAGGAGTGCAAGCGTGTCGCGGGCCGTCGAGGCAAACTCCCGTTCGGTATCGCCGTTGTGGAGGGCAATGACGCCGACCAAATCTCCCCCATAGAGGAGCGGCTCGACCACCACCGCACCGATTCGCGACTGCTGGAGGACCATCGGGTGGGCCCAGGCCGATGTGCGGTAATCATTGAGGATCATCCCGGTGCGCCGGGCAGCGACGGTGCCGAATACGCCCTCGCCGAGCTTCTGGCGCATTGCCGGCATCCAGTCATAATCGGGGTCCCAGACCTGCGGAACGAGAAGTTGCTCCAGTTCGTTCCACAGTGTGACAACCCCGCCCGCCGCACCCACCACGTCCTGCGCGCTGCGTAAGATCAGCCGCAGAAGATCCGGAAGATTCATTTTCTGGCTCGCGGCCAGGCTGATCGTCCGGATGGCTTCGAGTTGTTGTAGGCGTGCGGCGATCGAAGACTGAATGGGGTCTTGCGCCGATGTGTTGTTGTCTGGGCTGGTCGGTGAAATCATGGGCCTCGTGTGTGATTGCGCAGAGCAGCCGGGGGGAAAGCCTATCGCGTCCGGCCCGGCTTGTCACGGCGAATTCGATGGTTGGATGCCTATGTGAATGGATCCGCGCCTTGGCCACAACCTTTCAGCCGGCGACGTAGCGAACCGGGGGTGAATCAGCGGCAATACGCGCTGGCGGATTCGACCAGAATCTCGGCGAGGGCCGCGAGCGATTGGAGATCCACCCATTCTTCCGCGGTGTGGGCGCCGCCGCCCTTCGGGCCGATGATCGTGGTCTGGATTCCGGCGTCGGCGAGGATCGCGGAATCCATCCAGAAAGGTTTTCCAATGTGCTGAGGGACGCGGCCGAGACGACCGGCAGCCGCCCGGACCGCTTCGACAATGGCGGCGTCGGCAGGCACCTCGAACGCATTGCGGGTGAGCAGGGGACGAGCGGTCGCCTGGAAGGTCGGGTCGGTTCGCAGGAGATCCAGCAGCGACTCGATTTCTCCCATCACGGCGGCTTCGGTCTCGCCGGGCAAGGTGCGCCGCTCGATCGTCAGCTGGCAGCGGGCCGCATAGGTGCTGAATTCCGCGCCGCCCCGCAGCAGCGCCGCATGCAGAGAGGGCGGACCGACGAGCGGATGCGGCGGGCGGGCACGCAGGTCGACCTCCAAGCCTTCCAGCAGCCCCAGGAATCGGCCCATGCGCAGATTGGCATCGATCCCTTCGAAGAAGCGGCTGCCGTGGGCGGCCTTCCCCCGGGTTTCGACCTCGATCCACATGAAGCCCTTGTGGGCGACGCAGAGATCCATCTCCGTGGGCTCGGTGACGATCGCGGCGTCCACCGGCCGCGCCCGGACGACTTCGGCGGTGCCCAGGCTGGCGTATTCCTCGTCGGCGGCCGCGGCGATCACGACGTCGCCCCGGCGGGGCGTGCCCTCGGCCAGCGCCTTGGCCACGGCAAGGCATGCCGCCAGGCTGCCTTTCATGTCGTAGGCGCCCCGTCCGTACAACCGTCCGTTTCGAATCGTCGGTGTGAGCGCGTCTGGCATGCCGTCAAGGCCGACCGTGTCGAGGTGGGCGTTCAGCATCAGCGACCGGCCGCCGCCGGTCCCGCACAGGGTGCCGACGACGCTGGGCCGGCCGGCAGTCGCTTCGAGGGTGCGCACCTCGGCGCCGATCTGGGCGAGGCACCGGGCGACGTAGCGGGCGGCCTCGCCCTCACCGGGGGCGCCGGGCACCAGCGAGGGATTGACGGAATTGATCCGCACCAGATCGGCGAGGGTTTCTTCGAGGTAGTCCCGGTTGATCTGGACCATGCATCCTCCTAGGTGGGCTGCGTGTTGGATCAACGCCGCACGACACTAGCAGACGAACGCGGGCCGCTTAAGGGAAAAAGACGGCAAGGGAGCAGGAGAGCGGGGGCGAAAGGGCGAGGAGGCGATGGGGTGAGGCGACGGTTGTTGCTGTCGGATATCCCTGTCGCTGTCGCCCTCGTCGGCCCATCAGAGGGCTTCGGGTTCGCCGGATTCGAGCAGCTTTTCGACGTGCCGGGCGATCAGGCCGGCGGCCTCCTTCTTCAGGCCGATAAATTCCATGCCGGTGCGATACACAACCTGGCGCTCGCCGCCGGTGAGCGTGACGCGGTGGCTGGCAAAGACCCGGATCGCCCGCGCCAGGACCTGCAGCGTCTCTTTATCGACGGTGATCGCCAGCCGGTAAATTTCGCCCGGCCGCACCGGCTCCACGTGCTCGACCAATGCCCCCGTGTGGCTGAGGTCCACCAGCGTCACGTCGCGCAGCTGCAGCAACGCCCTGGTGCGCTGGCGAAAACGGACACGCGGTGCCTTGCGCCGATCGGCGGCGTCGCGCGGATCGACGCTGCGGCCGTCCACGATCGGCTGCGGGGTGGGCTGGGCCGCCTGCACCTCCGTCCCCAGCGCGCGGTGGATGGAGATCGCCAGCTCATCGAGATCCACCGGCTTCCGGACAAAGTCGTTGGCCCCTTCGCGCAACGCGGCGATCACATGGTCCACCGCCGAAGAGACGCTCACCATCACGACCGGCAGGTCGGCAGACATGTCGCGTATCTTCCGCAGCACGGTCAGGCCATCCATGTCCGGCATCAAGATGTCGAGCAGGACGATGTCGACTTTCTCGGCGTGCAGGATGCCAAGTGCGGTCGCCCCGTCGGGTGCGAACACGGTTCGCATGTGGAGATGTTGAGTCAGATAATCGCCCAGGATGGTTCGGAAGAACCGTTCGTCGTCAACGACGAGAGCGGTTAAGGGCATGAGGGCTCCCGGTTGGCGTCGCCAGATCGCGCCTTGAGCGGGTTGAACCTACCTGGCAGGGGACAGGCTGTCAAGCGTCCGGATGTGAAGAGCGGGAATAGCGCGCAAGTCCCAGCGGGCGCTGTGCGAAAAAGACTGGACGGACCGCGGGGTTTCCTGGTATGTGCTGAGAAAACCCACGGCACAAGGAGGCGCGGATGCCGACCAATCTGTTCGATCTGAGCGGAAAAATCGCCGTCGTGACCGGCGGCGGCACGGGGCTGGGCAAGGGGATGGCCGCCGGCCTGGCGCAGGCGGGGGCGACGGTGGTCGTTGCCGGCCGACGCGCGGACATCGCGGCGCAGGCCGCGGCCGAGATCCGCAAGGCCGGCGGGAAGGCCGAGGCGGCCAGCCTCGACGTGACCCGCACCGGGGATCTGCCCGCCTTCTTCGAGGGCATCGCCAAGCGGCACGGTCGTGTGGACATTCTGGTGAACAACGCAGGCATCAACCGCCGCAGTCCGGCGCTGGACTACAAGGAATCCGACTGGGACAGCGTCCTCGACGTCAACCTCAAATCCGTCTTTTTCTGCAGCCAGGCTGCGGCGCGACTGATGAAGGCGCAGGGCGGCGGCAAGATCATCAGCACCGCCTCCCTGGCAAGCACGGTCACCTCCATGAACCAGTCCGCCTATGCGCCCAGCAAGGGCGGGGTCCTGCTCTTGACGCGCCATCTCGCGTTCGAGCTGGCGCCCTTCCATATCAACGTCAACGCCATCGGTCCCGGCTGGTTCCGGACCCCGCTCAACACTGACCTGTTCAGCAACGCACCCTGGGCGCGCGGCGTGCTCTCGCTGATCCCCTGGGGCCGGACCGGCACGCCGGAGGATCTGGCCGGCACCGCGGTGTTCCTCGCCTCGCCCGCTTCGGACTACGTGACGGGGCAGATCCTGTACGTGGACGGCGGGATGCTGGCCGGCTACAAGGTCCCGCTGCTTCCCGAAGCGTGAGCATGCTGTACGACGTCACCGTCCCGATCCGAGCCGGCATGCCCGGCTATGCAGGCGATCCGCCGGTCCGTATCGCCCCGCACCTCTCGCTCGCCGGTCGGGATCCGGTGAACGTTTCTCGGCTGGAGTTGGGCTCTCATGCAGGAACGCACGTGGATGCGCCGCGCCATCTTTTCGAGGCGGGGGCAACCGTCGATGCGCTGCCACTGGCGGCCTTGGTCGGCCCGGTCCGGGTGGTGGACTGCACCGGAACGCCGCGCCTCGCCCCCGACCAACTCGGTCCCAACGATCTCGCTGCCGGAAGAATCCTGTTCAAGACGCAGAGAGCGCCCGGCGATCCGGGCGGCTGTATGACTACCGAACTGGCGGCGGCGTGCGTCAACGCTGGCATTCTGCTGGTGGGGGTGGATGGGATCTCGGTGGATGCGCCGGACGCAGAGGTGCTCCCCGCGCATCGCACGCTCCTC
>DATJQT010000256.1:0-1802 GCA_035505475.1 Vulcanimicrobiaceae bacterium | reverse complement strand
GGCCATCTTCTCCAGCGACGACTCACGCGGGCCCTCGTCGACCCGGAACGGCCCGGATTCGGTTTCCACAGCGATGATTTCGTTGTCGAAGTGCCCGCCCCGGATCGCCGCGAACGCGCGCTCGTGGCTGGTGAGCGCGTACTGCTCCATCTCTTCCCGCGACAGGTTCCACTTTTCGGCGATCAGCTCCGAGCCGCGGAACTGGGAGATCTCCTGGTCGCCGTACCGGTGCAGCCACTGCTTGGACTCGTTGGTCGGCGAGGTGAACCCGAACTGCTCACCGACGGTCATCGCCGACGAGATCGGGATTTGGCTCATGTTCTGCACACCGCCGGCCACGATGAGGTCGGCCGTGCCGGACATGATCGCCTGCGCGCCAAAGGAAATGGCCTGCTGGCTCGAACCGCACTGCCGATCCACGGTGACACCGGGAACCTCTTCGGGATAACCGGCGGCCAGCCAGGAGAGCCTTGCGATGTTGCCGGCCTGCGCCCCGATGGCGTCGACACAACCGGCGATCACGTCGTCCACGGCGGCGGGGTCGACGTCGACGCGGTCGAGCAGCCCGCGCCACCCATAGGCACCGAGGTCGACGGGATGTATCCCGGCCAGGGCCCCGTTGCGCTTGCCAACCGCGGTACGCACAGCGTCGATGACATAGGCCTGGGAAAACGCAGCCATGTTTCAGACTCCTTCTTTCAATCGTTTAAGAATCCGCCGTAATGCCGCCAAGCACGATGGCGAGATATTGCTGCCCCACCTGCTGCGCGGTCAGCGGCCCGCCGGGCTGATACCAGCGCACCGACACCCAGGTGGTGTCTCGAATGAAACGGTAGACAAGGTCGACGTCGAGGTCGGGCCGGAAGTAACCCTCGTCGATGCCCTGATGGAGCACCTCGACCCACATCTTTCGCTGTTGGCGGTTCATGTCCTCGATGTAGGAGAACCGCGGTTGCGACAGCAGCCGTTTGGCTTCGTCCTGGTAGATGACGACCTGGGCATGTCGATCCTCGATCGCCTCAAACGACGCCATGAACAGCCCCTTGAGCCGCTCGAGCGGATTGGATTCGCTGTCCACGATCTCCCGATAGCGGGCGAACAACCAATCCAGGAAGCCGCGCAGCAGCTCGTCGACCATCTCCTCCTTGGAGGAGAAATGGTGGTACAGGCTGCCGGAGAGGATGCCGGCACCATCGGCGATGTCGCGTACCGTGGTGGCGCGCAATCCGCGCTCGGCGAACATCGTCGCGGCGAGTTCCAGCAACTCGTCTCTCCGGCTGTTTGCCTGACCGGGCACTCGGTGCACCCGATCAGGGTATCAACCAAGCGCTTGCTCGGCCAATGAACGGGCGTTATTTCCACTCTGGCATCGGGCCGGCAGGCTCCCCGGGAGGCGCCTGAAAGGTTGGGTGACGAGCTAAGCGGCTGGAACCGGCGGTTATTTAGATTGAGCGCCCGCCGTTCCGGAGGTTTCGCCTTTGGCGGCCGTCGCCTTCGCCCCATGGATTACGTCACGGCCGCCGATCTACGACTTCACGCAGTTAATTTCGTTGGCGCCAATTTAGCGAAAACGCGAGATTGTTCGCCGCCCGGGCTTAACTTATTTCTTGTCCATCCTGTCGGGCTGAGAAAAGGACGGTGTCTGATGAGCTTCATGGTGTTGCCGCCGGAGATCAATTCTTTGCTGATGTTTTCTGGTGCGGGTTCGGCCCCTATGTTGGAGGCTGCCGCGGCCTGGGATGGCTTGGCTGCAGAGCTGGGCAGCGCGGCGTCGTCGTTCGGGTCGGTGACCTCGGGGCTGG
>DATJQT010000255.1:0-2695 GCA_035505475.1 Vulcanimicrobiaceae bacterium | reverse complement strand
AAGGGCGAGCCGAAAATCCTGAAAGAATGCACCCTGCCGCTTACCGGCAAGGGCGTGGTCAGCAAGATCATCACCGACCTCGCCGTGTTCGACGTGGTGAAGGACAGCACGCCCGGGCTGGTGCTCGTCGAGCACGCGCCGGATGTGACCATCGAGGAGATCCGAGCCCTCACGCAAGCCGATTTCCTCATCGCCAGCTAACCGGAGGGGAGAGTTACCCTTTCCCTGGCTTGACGTTTCCGGGCGAAAGCACCATTAGAGTGCCAGGCCGTCCGTGCCGAGCGCCGCCCATCGTCCGGGGTTGGCGCATTTTCTCACACTCCTATCCGCGTTGCGGCAGCCCTGCCGCGGCGATTCCATCGATCGGATCCCCATGCATCTCGCCGAATTAAAGGCAAAAACCCCCACCGACCTCCTCACTCTGGCTGAGGAGCTGGAGGTCGAAAACGCGTCCTCGCTCCGCAAGCAGGACATGATGTTCGCCATCCTGAAGGCCTTCGCTGAAAACGACCAGGCCATCCACGGCGATGGCACGCTGGAAATCCTGCCAGACGGATTCGGCTTCCTCCGCAACCCGGAAGCCAACTTCCTCCCCGGCCCCGAGGATATCTACGTCTCCCCCGCCCAGGTGCGCCGGTTTTCGCTGCGCACGGGCGACACGGTGGACGGCGAGATCCGCGCGCCGAAGGAAGGCGAGCGCTATTTCAGCCTCGTGAAAGTGGACAAGATCAATTTCGAGGCCCCTGACGCGGTGAAGCACCGCATCAACTTCGACAACCTGACGCCGCTTTACCCGACCTCCCGCCTGAAGATGGAAGTGGAGGTGCCTGAGCCCACCGTGAAGGGCCAGCAGAAAGACTATACCTCCCGCGTCATCGATCTGGTCGCGCCCATCGGCAAGGGCCAGCGCGCCCTGGTGGTCGCCCCGCCGCGTACCGGCAAGACCGTGATGCTGCAGAACATCGCCGCGGCGATTGCGGCGAACCATCCGGAAGTATTCCTGATAGTGCTGCTGATCGACGAGCGCCCCGAGGAAGTGACCGACATGTCCCGCTCGGTGAAGGGCGAGGTCGTGGCCTCCACCTTCGACGAGCCGGCCACCCGCCACGTGCAGGTGACCGAGATGGTTCTGGAGAAGGCCAAGCGCCTCGTTGAGCACAAGCGCGACGTGGTCATCCTGCTCGACTCCATCACCCGCCTTGCGCGTGCCTACAACACCGTCGTGCCGTCGTCGGGCAAGGTCCTCACCGGCGGCGTGGACGCCAACGCCCTGCAGCGCCCCAAGCGCTTCTTCGGCGCGGCGCGCAATATCGAGGAAGGCGGCTCGCTCACCATCATCGCCACGGCGTTGATCGATACCGGCAGCCGCATGGACGAGGTGATCTTCGAAGAGTTCAAGGGCACCGGCAATGCTGAGCTGATCCTGGACCGCAAGCTCTCGGACAAGCGCACCTTCCCGGCCATCGACATCACGAAGTCCGGCACCCGCAAGGAAGAGCTGCTGGTGGACAAGAGCGTGCTCTCGAAGATGTGGGTGCTGCGCCGCATCCTCAACCCGATGGGCACCACCGATGCCATGGAGTTCCTGCTGGACAAGCTGAAATACTCCAAGACCAACGCGGATTTCTTCGACGCGATGAACACCTGAACAAGCAGGGCCGGGAATTTTCCCGGCCCTTTCGCTATTTAGCCCGCAGTAAACAGCACGGAGCGCAAACGCCGCTTGGCGTTACGCCGCCGCCTCGATCATCGGGGCAAGCCTCGGCGCCGTGGCGCGATCCGAGCGGCCCTGGATGCCTCAGCTGTTCTTTTTCCGCTGCTTCAGCCGGTACGGATCAGCCGGGTAGGTGCCGAGGATCTTGATCTCGGTGGAGAAGAAGTCGAGTTCCTCAAAGGCATGCCGTAGCGAGGGCTGGTCCGGGTGCCCATCCACCTCGGCCAGGAATTGCGTGGCCGTGAAGCTGCCGTTGAGCATGTAACTTTCCAGCTTGGTCATGTTCACGCCGTTGGTCGCGAACCCGCCCAGCGCCTTGTACAATGCCGCCGGCACGTTGCGCACGTCGAACACGAAGGTCGTCATCAGGTTAGGCGTGTCTGGATCAAGATGAAGCGGCTCGCGCGCCATCACGTAAAACCGTGTGGTATTGTGCGCGAAATCCTCCACGTTGCGCCGCAGGATCTGCAAATGATGCAGCTCCCCGGCCAATGAAGACGCAATTGCCGCGTCCTCGATATTGTTCAGCTTCTCGACAATTTCGGCCGAGCCCGCGGTGTCGTATTCGACAACCGGCGTGGCGCCGAGTTCGGCGATCAGCTTGCGCACCTGCCCCAGCGCCACGGGATGGGAATGGATGCGCTTGATCGTTGCCAGCGTCGCCCCTGGCGGCGCCAGTAGGCAGTGCTCGACGCGCAGGAATTTCTCCCCGATGATGGAGAGCCCGCTATCCGGCAGCAGGGCATGCATGTCCGCCACCCGCCCGGCGATGGAATTCTCCGGCGGCAGCAAGGCGAGGTCGGCGCGCCCTTCACGCACAGCCTCCATCGCCGCCTCGAAGGTCTCGCAGGGCACGGTTTGCGCCCCGGGATAGGCATTGCGGCAGGCGAGGTCCGAATAGGCGCCGGGCTGCCCCTGGAAAGCGATGAGGGTCATTGTGCCGCTCCCCCCAGCAACCGCCGGGCGTGCTCCAGATCCGCC
>DATJQT010000254.1:0-1188 GCA_035505475.1 Vulcanimicrobiaceae bacterium | reverse complement strand
GTCTGCCGCACCTGGGTCTGCCCGCGGTGGACTGGAACTGGCAAGTCATCACGACCTTGATTCCAACCGCGTTTGCGATGTTCGTGGTCATCCTGGCCCAAAGCGCGGCGACTTCCAGCGCCTTTGCGACGCGCTACGGCGAGAGTTTCAGCGAGAACACCGACCTGGTCGGCCTGGCGCTGGCCAACATTGGCGCCGGCCTCTCCGGCACTTTCGTCGTCAACGGCAGCCCCACCAAGACGCAAATCGTGGACAGCGCCGGCGGCCGCAGCCAACTGTCGCTGCTGGCGATGGCGGCGATCGTACTGCTGGTCCTGCTCTTCCTGACCGGACCGCTGGCATTCATGCCCGAAGCGGCCTTGTCGGCCATCGTGTTTCTCATCGGCGTCCACCTGATCGATATCGCCGGGATGCGGAAGATCTTCGCGCAACGGCGCTCGGAGTTCTGGGTGGCGCTGGTCACCGCGCTGACGGTCGTGGTGGTCGGCGTCGAACAGGGAATCCTGCTCGCCATCGCGCTGTCGCTCATCGAACACACCCGCTACGGGTATCGTCCGAAGAACGCGGTGCTGGTGCCGGGCGAGTCGGGCGGCCGGCAACCACTCCCGGTGGCGACGGCCGCGCAAGCCGCGCCCGGCCTGGTCATCTACCGGTTCACGCACAGCTTGTACTACGCGAATTGTCAGCAGCTCTCGGAGGAAATCTCGTTTCTTGCGAACACCAAGGAGCCGCCCCTGCGCTGGCTCTGCCTCGACGCCTCCGCGGTGGACAATGTGGACTACTCGGCGGCGGAAACCCTCCGGTCGGTTTACGCGAGCTTGAAGGCGCGCGGCATACGCCTGGTCATCGCGGAGGTCATGGACCTCCAGACCCGGACCGCCTACCAATTCAAGGAGCTGTTCGGTGCCGATGCCTTCTACGACCATCTGGAGGATGTCGTGAAGCAGTATCGGCAGCAGTTCAACTTGCCAGCTCCTTCCCAGCACCATGTTTAACGACCCTTTTCAGGCCACCAAACCCTTGCTCGAACCGAGCGAGCGCATCGCCGAAGTGCTCTTTGGCCTGATCATGTTCCTCGCCATCACCGGTTCGCTCCGAGTGGCCACGGCGGGGCCCGATGACGTGCAAACGATGCTCAGGAACGCCCTCGGGTGCAATCTGGCCTGGGGAGTGATTGATGCGGTGCTC
>DATJQT010000253.1:0-6295 GCA_035505475.1 Vulcanimicrobiaceae bacterium | reverse complement strand
TGGGGATCACCAGCCGGGAAGGGTCCGCGTTCGATCCGGTCGGCAGCTCCATCTATTTGATCAACGCGCTGCCTGCTGTCGAGCCGCTCCGCGCCATGTGGGACTACGCCGGCGAGAATCCGCTGCTCGATGCCCGCGGCTTTGAGGTGAGCGGCGAGCGCGAGCGGCCCAATACGCAGGACAACCGGGCGATCAACAAGCTGCTGCGCAACGGGGGTCGGCTCTACGTGGACGGCGCCCACCCCGAGTATTCCACGCCGGAGACGACGAATGCCCTGGATGTGGTGCGCTATGAAAAGGCCGGCGAGCGGATTGCGGACCGCTGCCGCGAGCTGGCCAACCAGACGCTCCCGCCGCAAAAACAGCTCGTTCTCTACAAGAACAACACCGACAGCAAGGGGAACAGCTACGGCTATCACGAGAACTATCTCGTCGCGCGGCAGGTCCCGTTCGAGACCCTGGTGGACCGGCTGACCACGTTCCTGGTGACGCGGATCGTCGTCTGCGGCGCGGGCAAGGTGGGGGCCGAGAACGGTGCCCCGCACTGCGACTACCAGATCTCGCAGCGGGCCGATTTCTTCGAGACGCTGATCGGCCTCGATACGATGGCGAAGCGGCCGATCTTCAACACGCGCGACGAGCCCCATGCCGACGAGGCGCGCTATCGGCGGCTGCACGTGATCGTTGGTGACGCCAACATGTCCGAGGTGAGCACGTACCTGAAGGTGGGGACGACCGCTCTGGTCCTTGCCATGATCGAGGACGATTCCATGCGCAAGGACCTCGCCCTCGACGACCCCGTCCGGGCGATCAAAGAGATCTCGCATGATCCAACCTGCAGGCGCCGGGTCCGGCTGCGGCGTGGGGGGGAGCTGACCGCCGTCGAAATCCAGCGCGAGTATCTCGACCTGGCGCAGGCGTACGTGGCGAGCCTCGAGCCGTCGCCGTACCTGGCTGCGCTGCTCGAGCGCTGGCAGCGTACGCTCGACCGGCTGGCGGAGGATCCGGTCCAGTGCGCCCGCGAGTTGGACTGGGTGATCAAGCGCGAGTTGATCACCTCCTACATGGAGCGGCGCGGGATCGCTTTCGACGACCAGCGGGTCAGCATGCTCAACCTGCAGTACCACGACCTGCGCCTCGACCGCGGTCTGTACTACCGGCTCGAGCGCGAGGGCCTGGTGGACCGCCTGATCGGCGACGAGGACGTGGAGCGGGCCTTGCGGCTGCCGCCGGCCGACACGCGCGCCTATTTCCGGGGGACCTGCCTCAGTAAGTTCCCGGACCAGGTGTACGGGGCGAGCTGGAGCTCCGTGCTCCTCGACGCCGGCGAAGGTACCGTGAAACGCCTGCCCATGGCGGATCCCAGCCGCGGGACGCAGAAGCTGGTGGGGGAGATTCTCGAGCGCGCGGACAGCGTGGCGGATCTGCTGGAGCGGCTGGCGGGCTAGGAGGATACGCGTGGAATTCCCGATGGATCGACCGGATAGCGGATCCAGCTTCTTCGACCTCTTGCAGCGTCGGGCCCCGACGCTCTTGCCGCAGGCCGGCGAACGGCCCGCCGAGCACGTCTCGGTGCCGATCGGCACCACGGTCCTGGCGCTGCGCTATGGGGCGGGGGTGGTGATGGCCGGCGATCGCCAGGCGACCGAAGGGTATCAAGTCGCCTCGCGGCGCATCGAAAAGGTGTACGCGACCGACGAGTATTCTGCGGTGGCGATCGCGGGCGCCGCCGGGCCGTGCATCGAGATGGTGCGGCTGTTCCAGACCGAACTCGCCCACTATGAAAAGATCGAAGGCATGCACCTGAGCCTGGAGGGCAAGGCCAATCGCTTGGCCCAGATGGTGCGCAGCAACTTGCCGATGGCCATCCAGGGATTGCTGGTCGTCCCGCTGTTCGCCGGCTATGATCTCCGCCGGAGCGAGGGACGCATTTTCAAGTACGACGTGGCCGGCGGCCGTTACGAAGAGACCGACTATTATTCCATCGGCTCGGGCGGCAAGGACGCTCGGTCGAGCCTCAAGAAGGTGTTCCGGCCGGGGCTCGGAGAGGAGGAAGCGGTCCAGGTGGCGGTGGAAGGCCTCTATGACGCCGCCGACGAGGACCGGGGCACCGGCGGTCCCGACTTCGTCCGCGGCATCTTCCCGACCGTCAAGCTGGTCACCGCCGCCGGCGTCCAGGACGTCAGCGAAGAGCGCGTTGCCGCCGCCTGCAAGGTGGTCGTGCAGGCGCGCCAGGCGAATCCCGTTCCCTGATCCGCGGGCCGCAGCGGCGGCCGGCCGAGTCGCGAGGAGCACCCATGCCGCTCCCTTATTACGTGTCTCCCGAACAGATGATGCAAGACAAGGCGGAATACGCCCGCAAGGGCATCGCCAAAGGGAAGTCCATCATCGCCGTCGAATACGCCGGGGGCGTCCTGATCGTCGCGGAGAATCCGAGCGCCTCGCTCAACAAGATTTCGGAACTCTACGACCGGATCGCCTTCGCCGGGGCGGGCAAGTACAGCGAGTTCGAGCGGCTCCGCAAAGAGGGCATCCGGTACGCCGACATGAAGGGGTATGCCTACGGGCGCGAGGACGTCACCGCCAAGTCGCTGGCCAACGCGTACTCGCAGGTGATCGGCAATATCTTCAGTATGGAATTGAAGCCACTCGAGGTCGAGATCCTGGTCCTCGAGGTCGGCGAGCGCGAGGAGGCGAACGAGCTCTACCGGATCGCCTTCGACGGCAGCATCGCCGACGAGAAGGGCTACACCAGCATCGGCGGCCAGGCGGAGGAGCTGAAGCTCTTCCTCAAGGACAAGTTCAGCGCCGGACAGCCGCTGGATGCGGCGCTCGGACTGGCGACGCGGGCGCTCGAGGCCGCGGCCAGCCAGTCGATCAAGGCGGCTACGCTCGAAGCCGCCGTGCTCGAGCGGGAGCGGGCCGGCCGGAAGTTTCGCCGGCTCGGCCCGACGGAGCTGACGGCGATCCTCGAGCGGGGCAGCTCGGGATCTTGAAGATCGAATGACCAATGACCAATGGCAAATGAGCCATGTGCGGGTGAACGGCCAGCAGTTGCCTCTTCCAATGTTGGTCATTCGGAATTGGTCGTTGGTCATTGTTGTTGTGTAGGCTCGAGGAGGACCGCGTGGCCGCCATGCATCGCCGGATCTTCGGCCTGGAAAACGAATACGGCCTGATCTCCTCCTCGGCGGGGGGGCGGGTCAACCTTTCGGTCGAGAGCGCGCTCGGCTACCTGTTCGAGAAGGTCGTCGCGCGCCAGCGGGGCACGAACGATTTCCTCCGCAACGGCGGCCGGCTGTATCAGGACACCGGCTGCCACCCGGAGTACGCGACGCCGGAGTGCGACAATCCCTGGGATCTCGCGCTCCACGACAAGGCCGGTGAGCGGATCGTTGAGGAGTTGCTCTTGTCCGCCGAGCAGAAGCTGGCCGAGAGCGGGATCGAGTGCACGCTGTTCATTTTCAAGAACAACACCGACTCCGTCGGCAATACGTACGGCTGCCACGAGAATTACCTGGTCGAGCGCAGCGTCAACTTCCACAAATTGGCCGAGCAGATGATTCCGTTCTTCGTCACACGCCAGGTGTTCGCCGGAGCCGGGAAGGTCTTGAAGACGCGCCTCGGCAATCATTTCTATATCTCTCAGCGGGCGCAGCACATCTACCAGGAAATTTCAGGGGCCACCACCAGCTCGCGCGGCATCATCAACACGCGCGACGAGCCCCATGCCGACGAGGAGCGCTATCGGCGGCTGCACGTGATCGTCGGCGATTCCAACATGTCCGAGGTCGGCACGTATCTCAAGGTCGGGACGACGGCGCTGATCCTGGCCATGGTCGAGGATGGCGAGATTCGCAAGGACCTCACGCTCGAGGACCCGGTGCGGGCCATCAAAGAAATCTCTCACGACGCCACCTGCACACGCAAGGTCCGCCTGCGCCACGGCAAAGAGCTTTCAGCCGTTGAGCTGCAGCGCGAGTACCTCGACCTGGCGCACGACTATTATGCGCGCCAGGAGCGTTCTCCCTTGGTCAATGATCTCTTGGAGCGTTGGGAGCGTGTCCTCGACCAGCTGGCCGACGATCCCGCCCAGTGCGGCCGCGACGTAGACTGGGTCATCAAGCGGGAGCTGATCGCGTCCTACATGGAGCGGCGCGGCATCGGGTTCGACGACCAGCGGGTCAGCATGCTGGACCTCCAGTATCATGACGTCTGCCGCGACCGGGGACTCTATTACATGCTCTGCCGGCGGGGAAAGGTGGCCCGTCTGTTCGCGGATCCGACCATCGAGCGTGCGATGAGCCAACCGCCCCAGACCACGCGGGCGAAGGTGCGCTCGGATTTCATTGCCTTTGCCTGCGAGCGGAACAAGTCCTACGATGTCGGCTGGTCGTACTTGAAGCTCAACGACCGCTATCAGCGCACGATCTTGTGCAAGGATCCCTTCCGGCCGACCGATCCGCGGGTTGACGAAATCATCAACGCGTTGTAACGGGACGGCCCGAGCCGTCCAACTGCTGCGCACTCGTCATTATTGGAGGAAGCTGCCGATGCTCGCGAAAGTGGTCCAGGACGCGCTCAATGATCAGATCCGGAAAGAGTATGCCTCGTCGTATCTGTACTTGGCGATGGCGGCCTGCGCCGAAGCCAACAATCTGCTGGGGTCGGGCCGATGGATGCGACTCCAGAGCCAGGAAGAGCTTGGGCACGCGATGAAGCTGTTCGACTACGTCAACGATCGGGGCGGGCGCGTGCGTCTGGAGGCCATCGAGCAGCCCCCCGCCGACTTCGGCTCTGCGCTGCAGATGTTTGAGAAGACGTTGGCACACGAGCAGCAAGTCACCGCGTCGATCCACAAACTGTATGCGCTGGCGGTGACCGAACAGGACTACGCCACGCAGATCGTCCTGCAGTGGTTCATCACCGAGCAGGTGGAAGAAGAGAAGAACGCCACGATGGTGGTGGAGCAGTTGAAGGCGGTCGGCGAGAGCAAGACCTCACTGATGTTGCTCGACCGGCACCTTGGCAAGCGCGGACAGCAATAACAAACGGCATCACATTCCTGCCGGAGCGGCCCGACACCGCTCCGGTTTTTTATTTTTTCACGCATTCACAAAGAAATACGCAATCTCACTCGGAAAAATGCGGGAATCTACGACTGCACTTGTTGAGGAGGTAAGGGGAGGGTGAAGCCGTGCGGAAAATTCGAATTGGGCTATTCTCTTGTGCAATCGGCAACCGCAGGAATGCTCTCGGCGAACGATCTCTCTTGGTGGACAGAAGAACCACTCATCTCGCGCACCGAATACCTCTGCGATACCGCGAAAGCCGCCTGATACGTTCTCACGCGTCTTTAGCGGCAGACTTTGCCAGATGATCGCACACCGGATTACCCCAGACTCTGTCGAAAAGGCGTCAGACGTACAGGCGCCATACGACCTTCGCTAGGAAGCACAGCGCAACAAGCTCCCATACTGCCCAGTATCCATCCTCACCTCAAACGCTTGCGGCAGGGGACACTTGGACTAGAGCTGGGCGGCGGACTGGTTCTACTGACCCGGGTCAGGGGACTCTTCCACCCCGACAATGCGATCGAAGATGACCATGGCGGCCTCGCGGCAGGCGGTCCGGACCGCGCGCCAGCCCTGCCAGCGCTCGGCGAGGTGCTTGTACTCCGAGAGGTGTATCTCTTCCAGGTCGTATGGGTGGGGGTTCGAGAGCTGGATCTGCAGTTGCCGGAGCGGCGCCTCCTCATTCGGTTGAGGGTAGAGATCATCAAACGGGCCCAACAGGCCCACGCAGACGTCCGTCGCCATCCCGCACGCCAACGCGACGAAATCGAGATAGTCGCGGGTCGCATTTCGCTTGAGGATGAGCACGGCTTTTATATGGAGGATTTCGGCCAGGGTGGGCACCGTGAGTTCCTGGGCTTCCCAGGCAATCTGGATCCTCTCGAGCGGGGCTGCCGGATCAGCTGCCGGATACCGGTCTCGATCCCATCCAGGCTTCCCAGAATCTTCACGGGGCGCTGCACGCGGGCGTCGTCCAGCCTGCGACGGCCTCCAGTTGCGCAAGGATCCGGTCAAATCGTTGATGGGGATCGCTTAGCACGTGATCCGCACGGTGGACAGCCAATGCCCGGCATACAGCGCTGCGGCGGTGCCCCCGACCAGGATCGCCTTCGGGGGGATACGCTGGAGACGGGCGGCGGTGGACAAACCCGGTCCCATTCAGGCCAGACTCTTTTCGGCCTACTGAATCCAGAAATGGTATCGCTGGGCAGTGCGATCAT
>DATJQT010000252.1:0-8199 GCA_035505475.1 Vulcanimicrobiaceae bacterium | reverse complement strand
TCGAGACCGGCAGCGGCTTCGTCATCCATCCGGATGGGTACGTGGCCACCAACGGACATGTGGTCGCCGCCTCTTACGAGAAGATGTGAATGATCGTGCCCTTGGCGACGAGTTCGTCCGTGCCGCCGCTGAGAAGGCCTGCGGCCCGGCGCTGGCCGGGCTGCCCGACGGCATTCGGCGGGAGCGCCTTGCGGCCATCGCCGCCGAACCGCACAATCGGCGCAATGTGCGTCTCAGTAAGGAACTCCTGGTTCACTTCTCCAACGGCCAGACCTACCCGGCGCAGGTACTGGTCTATAGTCCGGCTCTTAACCCTGCGGCGACTGCGCGGGTAGCGGCCGGGCGCGACTTGGGGCCGATGGAACCATCCGGGAAAGATGTTGCCATCCTCAAGGTTGCTGCGTCCGATCTCCCGACCGTGCGCATGGCAACGAACAGTCGTGGGCTCCTCGTCGGTGAGCCTGTCTTCGTCATCGGGTTTCCGGGCGTGGTCCTCTACCACGATTTTCTGAGCAAACAATCGACGCTCGACGCTTCGGTGACGGTCGGTCGGATCTCCGGATTCAAGACGGATATCACCGGTCGCCGTGTGATCCAAACAGATGCGGCTATCACGTGGGGGAACAGCGGCGGCCCGGCATTCACCCGACGGGGAGAGGTCATCGGGGTGGCGACTTTCATCTCCACGAGCCTCGAAGACGATCAGGCCATCCAGGGATTCAATTTCCTGATCCCCGTCGAGACCGTTCAAGAGTTCGCGTGCCGCATTGGGCTGACCCCAACGGCGGACAGTCCATTGATGCAACAATGGGACCGCGCAGTCGACAGCTTCTTCGCCGGCGAGTACGGGCGGACCATACAGGCCGTCGAGGCTGCTGAACGCATTCGACCAGGGTTCGCAGATGTGGTGCGGCTGGGAGTTGAGGCCCGCTCCCGCATGCAGTCCGCCAGCGGCCCCGGCGGATTCCAGCGACGCCTAGGCGTCGGCCTCATCGGGAGCTTGGGATTGGTACTCCTCTTGATCGGGATTCGACACGCGATCAGAGTTCGCCTTCAGCGCCTGCGTGGCACGGTCGCGCGCATCGACCCGAGCGACGTCCGCAGTCGATTGGAAAGGGGATCGAGCCTGACCCTGGTTGATGCCCGGAAAGCCGAAGACCTCGCGGCCAGTCCCGTACAAGCCGCCGGTGCTCTGCGGTACGATGCAACGCAGCCTGCTGCTGAGGCCTTCAAGGTCCGGGTGGCGCCCGATGGAGAGGTGATCGCGTACTGTACCTGACCCGACGAGGACTCGAGCGCCCGGGTGGGGCTCCAGTTGATGCAGGCGGGCTACACGCGCGTTTCAGTTGTCCGGGGGGGATTCCAAGGGTTGCTCGATGCCGGGGTGACAATGGCGCCGAACAGGGAAGCCATCCTTCCCCCGTCATCCGACACCTCTGATGACGGAAGAAGCGCAGCATCGGGTCGACCGGCAGCGATGCGCCACGGCGAGGCCTCCTCATTGGCGGCGCCTCCGTCCAGGTGACGCCCGCTGCCTCTGCTTATGTGCTGTCATGAAAGGACGAATGATGATCTCGCGTGACCGTGTGCGAACGACCCTGGCCCATCGCGAACCGGACCGTGTGCCGATCGAGTTCGGGAGCACCACCGTGACCGGCATGCATGCGCTCTGCATCGAGCGCCTGCGCGCGCATTACGGGCTCGAAAAGCGGCCCGTGAAGGTGGCGATGCCCACCGGCATGCTGGGGCTGATCGAGCAGGATCTCGCCGAGGCGCTCGGTCTCGACCTCGCTGGGGTGCTGGCGCGCAATACCTCGTTCGGATATCCCAATGAGCACTGGAAAGAGTTCCGCACGCCCTGGGGGCAGGTCGTGTTGATCTCTGGCCATTTCCAGTACACGGTGGACGCTAACGGGGACCTGCTGACCTATCCTGAAGGGGATTTGACTGCGCCCCCGAGTGGGCGCATGCCCCCCAGCAGCTACTATTTCGATGCAATCATCCGTCAGGAAGAGATTGACGAGGATCGCCTCGATCCGGCCGACAACCTGGAAGAGTTTGGGCCACTGTCGGACGCCGATGTGGCCCACTTCAGGCGTGAGGTGGCCTTAGCCGCGGCGACCGGCCGGGCGGTAGTGGTGGCGATCGGCGGGGCCGGGTTCGGGGACATTGCCCTCGTGCCGGGTGTCGGCCTCAAGCGGCCCAAAGGCATTCGCGACGTGACGGAATGGTATATTTCCCTCCAGACGCGCCCTGCGTACGTGAAAGACGTGTTTGCCCGGCAGTGCGATATTGCGCTGGAGCGGCTGCGGCAGCTCTGGGCCGCGGTCGGCGATGCGGTGGACATCGTGTATCTCTGCGGCACCGACTTCGGCACACAGGAAGCGCTGTTTTGTTCCCGGGACGCGTTCGACGAACTCTGGGCCCCGCAGTACCGGCGGGTCACCGACTGGATTCACGCCCACACGCCCTGGAAAATTATGAAACACACCTGCGGCGCAGTCGAGCCCTTGATCGGGCCGCTCGCCGACATCGGGTTTGACATCCTCAATCCCGTGCAGTGCTCGGCTGCGGGCATGGATCCGACGCAGCTCAAGGCGCGCTACGGGGATCGCGTGGTGTTCCTAGGTGGGGGCGTGGACACGCAGGCCACGCTGCCATTCGGCGCGCCCGAAGATGTCCGGCGCGAGGTGTTGGAGCGCTGCGCGATTTTCGCCAAAGGCGGCGGGTTCATCTTCAACGCAGTGCACTGCGTCCAGGCCAATACCCCGCTGCCGAACATCGTGGCCATGATCGATGCGGTGCACGAATTCAACGGGTGCCGAGCGTGAAGGCAGATACCGGCGGGACGTGTCCACGCGAATCGTCGTCGGCGATTTTGGTACTTAACAAAAAATGACGTAAGGCGATGGGATTGCTGACAATAGGCGTAGCAATCGGCACGCTAGGGACCTTGATCGGGGCGGGCGGCGGCTGGGTGGTCGTGCCGCTCTCGGTCTTTGCGATGGGATTTTCCCCGCAACAGGCGGTCGGGACGTCGCCCGTGATCGTCTTCCTGAATGCCTTCTCGGGAAGTATCGCCTACATCATCCAGCGGCGGGTGTTGTTCCGCATGGGCGTGGCATTCGCCCTGGCCACGATCCCGGGCGCGCTGCTCGGGGCGACCCTGGTCCAGTACTTCAGTGTGCGCTGGTTCACCTTGGTTTTTGCCATGTTCCTCCTGCTCCTCGCGATTATCCTTTATCGGGGAAATCCCCTGGTCATGGGCGTGGAGGCGGCGCACGTGCACGACCACCAATCCTTCCGGTCGCCGATCCTCCTGGTCGGGAGTGGGCTCAGTTTTTTCGTGGGCATCATCTCCAGCCTGTTCGGGATAGGCGGCGGCATCATCCACGTTCCGTTTCTGATCGTCGCACTCGGCCTCCCTGTCCACGTGGCGACCGCGACCTCTCATTTCGTGTTGGCGGTCACGAGTCTGGCGGGCAGCCTTGTGTTTCTGCGGCACGGCCAGATTGACTTCGGAGTCGCACTCAAGATTGGGCCGGGGTATCGATCGGGGCTCAATTCGGCGCACGCCTCTCCATGGGCATGAAATGCGACCGGATTCGGCCCCTCCTGGCCGCCGCGGTCGGCATCTTCGCAGTGTTGCTGATCCTGCGGCAGGTAGTGTCGTAGCAGCCCCCGCTAGCTTCCTCGCGGATTGTGGTTGCCATGCAGGGCAGCTGTTGCTACAAAGTGTGGGTGCGCGAGGTGCCGTGAGTTCTTGTGTGGGCAAGTGGTTCATCGTTCACCGGACGTCACAGCAGGAGTGGCCGCAATGGCTCGAGCACTGACCTTTTTCATCGTTACGGTTTTCCTCGTGAGCTTGTCGGGGTGTGCAAAGACGGTCTGGTACAGACAAGACGCGACCCAACAGCAATTCGCTGCCGATCAGAAGGCGTGTGCAGGAGAAGTCGGGGGTACCAAGTATCCCAGCTCGGGATTCACCGGCGCCGCCAATCTGGACCGGTTCTACCTCCCCTGCATGCAGGAACGTGGATGGACCCTGCAGCAAGTCCGGAGTCCTGAATCGCATTGTCCGCTGGCCTGGCCGGCCCCGTGCGATCCCGCATTCATTGATGCGTGCCCGAGCTGCACGAAGTAAGGAGATAGAGCCTGTGTAGACAACGCGCCTTACGCATTTCTAGACGCGACCGGTTGCCTTTATTTCGCCTCTTCTTCCCACACGTTTCCCCTTCGATTCCGCGAAAGCAAATCGATTCCTTGTTCACACTCGGCATTTGGCTCGCCTACGTGGGGTGCGGTATGGGCACGACGTCCTGAAACTCGTTGCCATGGGCGCGAATGCCGTACTGGTTGGCCGTCCCCTGATCCGGGGCGCCTTCGGAGGCGGCAAGGACGGCGTGGCGCTGATCCTGAACAAAATGAAGGACGAGTTGATCGTTTCGATGACGCTGACAGGGACGCCTTCAGTGGCTGCGGCTGGAAAGCAGATCTTGGCCTGAAGCAATCTGGGCAGGAGTGTGCGATGCGTCTGTTGCTCCTGACATTACTGGTCGCGTGTATGTTCCTGTCAGTGGCGAGTGCTGGTGCGACCGGCAACGGAAAAATCGTCGTCTATGGTGGGGGCGGGGCGGGCAAGGTGATTTTTGACGGATATACCCATGCTGCCGCAGGCTTTTCATGTCACTCCTGTCATCCGTCGAGCTTCGACATGAGTCGCAAGACCCTCATCCGGATGGAGGATCACGGCCAGGCCAAAGCCTGCTTCGGGTGCCACAACGGTCAGCGCACGTTCAACACCTGCGAAAAGTGCCACCGAAAACCCTGAGGCATGCGCCGGATAGCACGAAGGCCCCCGATAGCTTCGGGGGCCTTCGTGTTTTGCCGGGGAATTCTAATGGAGTCTCTGCGTCCTCTGCGTCTCCGCGGTGGACTGCGGGGATCAGATCGCCAGCCGATGCTTTGGTTTCACGAAGAGTGCCGTGCGGGAGCGTCGGAGCTCCGGCCGCTCCGTTTCATCGAGGCAGGCGGCTGTCGCGCTCTGCACCTGAGCGGCGAACTCTTCGGGGCTCACATGCCCGCGGGGCTCGATCAGCAGCAGACGGCCGCCTGGCTTCAGCGCCTGAGAGACCTCGCGGAAGAACGGTGCGGGGTCCGGCAGCTCGTGCACGACGGCGCAGGCGAGTGCGAAATCCACCGTGCCGGTCAGATCGCCGATCTGCAGCGACTCGGGCGTTGCGAGGCGAAGGTCGAGGCGGCCCAGCACGCCGGCCTTCGCGGCGCGGCGACGCAAACCCGCCAGCATCTGGGGTTGGAGATCCACGGCCACTACACGTCCGGCGGGCCCGACGCAACGGGCCAGTTCGAGCGTGACAAATCCCATGCCGGGACCCGGCTCGAGCACGGTCATGCCCTCGCGCACGTACGGCGCGACGAGTGCGGCCGGATCCTGAAAGAGCCTGCGGAGTGGGTTGGCGAGAAGCCAACCGATCCACCAGGGACACACCGAATGCCGCCTTTCACTCACATCTTTCTCGCTTCCTGTATGGGTGGTTTTGCGGCGACATGTTCGCCGCGCTCACGGCAGGAGCTCAGCTTCCCAGTGCTCTATGCAATCCGGCACAGTGTTACGAAGCAGGCCTGCAAAGGCGAGCACCGCTTTGCGCGCATCGCCCAACGGATAATAGAACGCGTCCCAGTGCTCGCTGTCTTCGCCGTCGTGATTCGGGATGACGTACTGGAAATGGTGTGCCGTCTGCAGCTCCCGGTAGGCGCTTGCCGCTCGCTTTTCGATATTCTCGAGGTCCGGAAGGCCCAGCTCCCCTTTCTGCTTCCGCGTCCGGCGGAGAAGCTTCCGGCGCATGATATCCGTGATCAGATCGGGGAGAACAACATGGCGGTCCGGAGACGTGAACTCCAGAATCTCCTCGCGCGAGATCGGAGCGAGAAACACGCTCAGTTTTGGGATGGCGGCGAGGCGAGGTTCGGCCAGCAATGCTTGGCCTACGAACGGATTGCCTTCGAAGAAGGCATCCCCAGTTTCCAGCCGACCGGTCACGTGCGCCAGATCGAATGCCTGCAGGTCGCCCCGGACATCGAGAACAACGAACTGCGGCTTTTGACGAAACGCCTCCACTTCTGGGCGCGTGCGGAAATGATACTCGACACCATCCCGCTCGCCCGGGCGCGGCGCGCGGCTGTTGTACAAGACCAATGGCTGGAGCGCGCCGTGCAGCTCCGGCGCCATGCGGGCGAGCGCGCGTGCGAGCGGGCTTTTTCCTGCGCAGGACGGCCCGGACAGGATCACCATGCGGGCCGCCGCTCGAGCCACGAATCATCCTCCCAGGAAAGCCGCCACTGTACGCCGATTAACGGGTCACGCCTGCGGCCGTGAGCGCCGTGTAGGTCGTCATGCCCCCGGATAGATTCCGGACGCGATAGCCGTGCTGGATGAGGAAGCGCTGGGCATAGTAAGCGCGCTGCCCCACGACGCAGCACACCCAGATTTCGCGATCTTGGGGCAGTTCGCGATAGTGGGTGCGCAACTGATTCAGCGGAAGATTGATCGCCTGCGGGATATGCCCTGCGGCGAACTCATCCGGCTCGCGGACGTCCACGACCACGGCGTCGGTGCGGTCCAGGGATCCCCAGTCCGCGGTCGGCATGTCGCCGTGCAGCACATTCTCGGCGAGCATGCCGGCGAGGTTAACGGGATCCTTGGCGGCGCCAAACTGGGGCGCGTAGCACAGTTCCGCTTCGGCGAGGTCGTGCACGGTCCCGTTGAACTGGATCGCCGTCGCAATCACGTCAATGCGTTTTTCCACGCCTTCGAGGCCCACCGCTTGGGCGCCGAGGATGCGTCCATCCGGGACGGAGAACAAGAGTTTCAGGTGGATGCGTTGTGCACCGGGATAGTAGCCCGCGTGATGCCCGGGATGGAGATACACCTTCTCGAAATTGGTCACACCCGCGCGCTGAAGCCCTTTTTCGCTGGCGCCGGTGGACGCAACAGTCAGGCCTAGCACGCCCACGACAGCCGTCGCCTGGACGCCACGGAAGTGTGTTTTTCGGCCGGCAATCGATTCCGCGGCGACGCGGCCCTGCCGGTTTGCCGGACCAGCTAGCGGCAACACGGTTTCCTGGCCGGTCAGCACATCACGGACCTCCACCGCGTCCCCGACGGCCCAGATGTGGGGATCGGCCGTCCGCATCTCTGTATCCACGACGATGCCTCCCCGCGCGCCGAGGGGAAGTCCGGCTTGCTTCGCGAGCGTTGTTTCCGGCCGGACGCCGATAGCGAGGATCACAAGATCAGCCGGAAGGCGGCTCCCGCTCTCTGCGACGACACTCAGGGGGCCGGCTTGTGAGTCTTCGATAGCGGCCAGCCCGTCGCCAAGATGGAGTTGCACGCCTTTTCCGGCGAGATGGGCCGCGAGGGGGGCGGCCATCTCCGGATCGAGCGGAGGCATAAGCTGCGGCAACTTCTCGAGAATCGTTACGGAGAGCCCACGGTGGGCGAGGTTCTCCACCATCTCTAGGCCGATGAATCCGCCGCCTACGACGACCGCGCGTTTCGCTTGGCGCTCTTCGATCCAGGCACGAATCAGCCGCGAGTCAGGAATGGTGCGCACGGCAAACACCCCAGGCCGATCGACACCCGGGAGCGGCGGCCGAATCGGGGCCGCACCCGGAGACAGAACCAGCACGTCGTATGCCTCGTTGCGGGTCGCGCTCGTGCGGCAATCACGCACCGTGATGGTGCGTGTGACGCGATCGATTCCGATCACTTCTGTCTCGGTCTGGACGACCACATTGAACCGGGCACGAAACAACTCCGGGGATGCAACAAGCAGCGTCTTCTCGTCAGCGATCACGTTGCCGACGTAGTAGGGGAGCCCACAATTGGCAAAGGAGACATACGGGCCGCGGTCGTACACCACGATTTCCGCGGACTCGTCCAGGCGCCGAAGCCGCGCTGCGCACGACGCGCCCCCCGCCACGCCGCCGACAATCAACACACGCCGCCGAGGATGTTGAGGAGACACAGAATCCGCTGGAGGTTGCATACATGCTCCAATAAAGGGTTCAGGTGGGAGGACGCTTGATATCTTGCGACGTTCACGAGCGTAACGAAGCCCAAGGGGACAGTCAACGCGAAAGCATGCGTAATCCCAGACAATCTCGTTGGCCGTCGGG
>DATJQT010000251.1:0-3825 GCA_035505475.1 Vulcanimicrobiaceae bacterium | reverse complement strand
CCAAATTCTCCCGCTCTTTATTTCGCGTAGCAAATTGATGCAAGCGAATTACAACTACCGTAACGCCTTGTCACGAGCTGTTCTGGCATTTCTTGCCAACCAGAATCCACGCGACTTTTCAGATCCGCAGGCGGAGGTTTTGGACAACGTTTATCTCCTCCTCCCCCAGGCGCCTAACCTCCATCACATATATCCTTGGAATTTCCTGAGAAATGTTGGCCAGCTTCCTCCTGGCGCTGACCCTAACAGCCTTATGAACATCTGCTTTCTACGTGCTCTCACCAACATCCGCATCGGTGACAAGAACCCGCTTACCTATTTCGAGGACTTTCGCCCCAATGCTGGCTTTGACAGTATGCTGGACAGCCACCTAATCCCACCTGACTTCATATCACGCAATGAATTCCAACCGTCTGACTACGGAGATTTTCTGCGCGCCCGCGCGGATCGTTTTGCCAATCGGATTAAGCAGTCACTGCCTGACGTGCAGGTCAGCATCAGCGATTGAGCGCTAATAGGGGAGCACGTCCGCCGACAGACACCCTGCTTGTAAGTCCGGGTGCCTGCCGAGAATACCAACAGAATCCCATATTTATCAAGGGGTTTTCGTGACCAATGTTGGCTAGCGGGGGGTGGCGTAGGGTGGAATATGGGTATGCGTCCGGTGAACCCATCTTCCATCTGATTCCCGCCTGACCTATCCTTCCCCTATTCTCTTTCCCCTATTCTCTTTTTCCGACAGATGTGCGCGGAGCCACGCGGAAGTCGTACGTGTGCTGAGCAGCGCTGAGGGAGGGAAACGAAATCCCGAGCTGTCAGTCGGCAGCCGGCGCCGTCCGGGCCGCCTGCCAGCGATCCGGCAGGAGGTCGGCGAGCCGCGAGGCGGGATGGCCGCTGATGCGCTCGAAGACGTCGCGGAGATAGGCGAAGGGCTCCACGTGAAGGCGCTTGCAGGTGGTGATCAGGCTGGTGAGGATGGCCGCCGTCCGGCCGCCGGTGTCGCTGCCGAAGAACATCCAGTTCTTCCGACCTACCGCGACTCCCCGCAAACTGCGCTCGGCGGCGTTGTTGTCGATCGCGAGGTCGCCATCCTCAGTGTAGCGGACGAGCGCCGCCCAGTTGTGGAGGGCGTAGGCGATGGCCTCGCCGATCGGGCTCTTCGGCAAGACGTGGGGCTGTTCGCGCCGGAGGTACGCCTCGATGTCGGCGAGGATGGGGACGCTGCGTACCTGCCGCAACGCCCGGCGGTTGGCCGCATCCAGGCAGAGGTCCCGTGCCTCCCGCTCGACGTCGTAGAGCAGCCGGATGTAGGCGAGGAGGATCATGGCCCGCATGGGATCCGCGTCCCGCGCCTCGAAGACGCGTCGCCTTGAATGGGCCCAGCACGCCACCTCGGTGATCCCGCGGGCGGGATCTCGGTAGAGCGCGTCGTAGCCCGCATAGGCGTCGGCCTGGAGGTACCCGTTGAACGGTTCGAGGAACTGGTCCGGTCCCGCCCGGCTGCGGTCGGGCGTGTAGTCGTAGACGGTGTAGGGATGCTGGCCATCACCGACGTAGGTCCAGATCCGGCCGGTCTTGGTGCGGGGCAAGGTGGGATCCAGGACGGCCACCGGCGTGTCGTCGGTCTGCAGCACCTTGGACGCGAGGACCTGCTGCTGCATGAGCGTGACCAGGGGCGCCACCAACCGGGCGGCCCGTCCCATCCAGTCACAGAGGGTTTGCCGCGAGAGGGTCACGCCCTGCCGGGCGAACTGCTGGGTCTGGCGGTGCAGCGGGAGGTGATCGGCGTACTTGCTCACCGCCACCTGTGCGAGAAGCCCCGGCCCGGGCAGGCCCTTCTCGATCGGCTGCATCGGCTTGATGGCGGTCCGCACCGTGCAGCCCTTCGGGCAGGCGTACTTCGCGCAGTGTTCCTCCAACACGAGGAGCGAGGCCGGCACATACTCCAGCCGCTCACTGACCTCGTCCCCGATCCGGGTGAGGGGAGCCTGGCAGGTCGGACAGTGCTGGTCTTCCGTGGGCAGGTCGTACGTGACCTGCCGGCGTTCCAGGTGCTTCGGGAGCCGCTGCCGGCCATGGCCCCGGCGGGGTGTGGGCTCGGCCGGGGGAGGCGGGGGCTCCGGGGGCGGCCCGTCCTTGTGGGCGGCGAGCGCCGCCGCCGCAAAGAGGAAGAGCTGGTGCTCGTCCACCCGTTCCCGCGCGGGACCGTAGCGGGCGCGGAGCAGCGTGGTCAGCCAGTGCTGGAGGCGGGCGACCTGGCGCGCCTGGGCGTCCCGCTCATCCAAGAGGTCCCGGACCAGTTGCTGGAGCACGACCGGATCGCTCGGCAAGTGGGTACGGTCGATCGGGGGCGCGGTCATTTCGCCTCGGCGTTGGCGGCGTGGCGCTCGAGCGCTTCGAGGGCGATGGCCACATCCACCCACGCGGCGGTCAGTTCGCGGAACCGCTGGTAGCGGGCGAGCTTGGCTTGGAGGACGGCGACCCGCCCGGGGCGGACAAACCGGGTCGTGCTCTTCCCCCGCCAGGTGTAGCTCAGCTGGTGATAGGGGCCGTGCTTCTGCGGGTGCTGGGGATCCTTGCAGGCGCACCCGGGCGTCCCGCACACGTTGTACTGGGTGCTCAGGCTGCCCGGATGGATCGGCCCGAGGGCGACGAGTTCGGCTTGGATCCGGGCGAGGCGGGCTGCCAACTGGTGGTGTGTCATGCCGATAATATTACAGAGCTATCGGTTTGAAGGCAACACAAAAATGCGAGGTGCCGCATGATTTTTTGGGGGTACGTTTCCCGGGTTACGGGTCGGCCGGGGGCCCCGCCGGCAGGCTGAAGCGCTTGCGGCGCTTGCCGGCCTGGAGGTCGATCCCCTCGAGGAGCACGCCGAGCTCCCAGGCGGCGATCTCCCGGCGGCCAGCGTCGCTGAAGGGGTATTGGAACGTCCCCGCCTCCAAGCGTTTGTACCAGATCGCCCACCCGTCCCGGTCCCAGTAGAGGATCTTGAGGCGGTCCGTCCGGCGGTTGCCGTAGACGAAGAGATGGCCGCTCAGGGGATTGCACTGTACCAGGTGCTCGGCCAGCATGCTCAAGCCGTCGAAGGAGCGGCGCATGTCGCAGGGCACCGTACAGAGGTACACCTTGATCGCCGCGGGGAAGCTCAGCATCGCGCCGGCTCGAGCAGCGCGAGCACGGTCCGGAGGGTGGCCGCGTCGGCGCCCGGGCCGATCCGGAGCCGGCGCCCATCCGCCCAGACCAGCTCGACGCCGGCTGCGGGCTCCGGGGGAACGCCGGCTTCCTGGACCAGGGCGAAGGTGGCACCGGACCTGGCTTCCGCCGGCCGTCCGTGGCCAGCGCCGTTTAGGCGCCGCCGCCACGCGTAGAACTGGCTCTCCGTAATCTTCCGCTCCCGGCAGAACGCCCGGACCGATCGGCCGCTCCGCACCGCCGCCGCGATCCGCTTCCGCCACTGCGCCCGCGTCCGTGCGTCCGCTCGCTGTCCCCGCATCGCACACCTCGTCGCTTCCACATGTGCCCCATGCACCTGTGTGTGGGGACCAGTATGGGCAGATGGCATGTTACAGGGAAGATGGGTTCGCCGGACGCTTACGAATATGGGTGGTCGCGGGCACGTTTTTGGGCACGTTTTTCGATCCTCAAATCACGGTCCATTCAGGATTCTAGCCGGGAGTTGATGTCGTTCCCACGTCGAAAAGCGGACATGAATTCTCGGGACGCCAAGGCTTATCAGGGACCCAACTCACGACGGATGTAATATTTGCGGATGACAGGCTAATCGTCATACGATCTGCTCCTTCAGATACATAGTCACCGTGG
>DATJQT010000250.1:0-3374 GCA_035505475.1 Vulcanimicrobiaceae bacterium | reverse complement strand
TGAAGGAGGCCCGCGACATCGGCGACCGGCTCAACGTGCTGGACCGGACGCTCCCTGCGCTGCCTCATATTGAAATATCCGAGTGCTACAACCGCCTGCGCGCCATCGGGGAGCAGGTCGGAGACCAGGAGGCAGTTGGCGTCCTGAAATAGCCCCGCCGTTTCCTCTCCCGAGCTCACCGCCGGATGGTGAAAACTAGGTCAGTGTCGACCGCGTAAGATCTATCGCCACCTCCCTTTCTTATCTGGCAGGATCGTTCCGATGTGGATGAGAGCAAAGGGTTTGCGGCTCCCGAGACGCCCACCCCGACTTGCGGGATGTGCTGACGCTGCCCGGACTTCGACATTGACGTGCACGTCAAGTCTGGCTATAATGAGCCGTCAATCAGGATAGAAACGATACACATTGGTCAAATGGACAAAGCAAACGGAACTTCCAAGCAATTGATGCAAATCGGCGATTTGGCCCGCCGTGCGGGGATTTCGCTCCGCACCGTCCGTTACTATGAAGAACGCGGACTGATCGAGCCCGCCACGCGCAGCAAGGGTGGATTCCGATTGTACGAGGAAAACGAGCTGCGGAAGCTGCATCTCATCCGCAGCCTGCAACTGCTCGATATGCCCTTGGCCGAGGTCAAGCGGTTCTTCGACGAGCGGAACCGCGGCCGGGTTGGGTCCGAGGTTGCTCCGGGGTTACAGGAAATCCTACGTAACCACCTGGCCGAAGTTGAGCACCGCATCGCCGAATACCAGGCAACCCGCACCTCGGTGCGCGAGACCCTGCAGATCCTCACGGCTTGCGCCTCGTGTCCGCTGGAGCCCGGACCGGCCGTGTGCCTGCAATGTCCTGTGCTCGTCCAGCGCGAGACGATACCAGCCCATATGCAAGCCATCATCGATTCAACCGTGTGCCACGTGTCTGACCGAGCTCCGGCCGACGCGGCCGAGCCACTCCGCGTGCCCGTCGGCGCGGACCACTCATCATCGTTCTAATACGAGGAGGCGTACGCTCATGATCACGGTTACCCCCCAAGCCGCTGTCAAGATCAAGGACATCAAAACCTCGCAGTCTGCACCCGATGAGACCGGCCTGCGGGTGCGCGTTGTCGGCGGCGGGTGCTCCGGCTTTCAGTATCAATTGGTATTCGACAGCGCTCAGCCCGGCGACCAGGTCTTCGAGTCGGACGGCGTAAAGGTAGTTGTTGACCCCAAATCATTCCTGTACTTGAATGGGACCGAAATTGACTACGTTGACGGCCTGACCGGGTCCGGGTTCACGATGAAGAACCCGAACGCCAAGGGCGGCTGCGGCTGCGGGCAGAGCTTCACCGCATAACATCGATAATCTCCGCAGGCGATCCGGCCCTGGCGTCGTTTCGTTGGCGCCGGGGCCGGCAGATTCCCTACGAAAGGTGGCTGCGATGGGCGAGGTGGAAACCGTCCCGGCCCGCAGCGAGACGGATCGGGAGGTGGAAGCCGAGGTCGAGCGGGGTCTGCTGCTCACGACCCTCGACAAGATGGTCAACTGGGCACGGCGCTCGTCGATTTGGCCGGCCACCTTCGGTCTGGCCTGCTGTGCGATCGAGATGATGGCCACGGGTGCATCCCGCTTCGACCTCGCGCGCTTCGGCGCGGAGGTGTTCCGCGCATCGCCCCGGCAAGCCGACCTCATGATCGTGGCCGGACGGGTGAGCCGCAAGATGGCCCCCGTGCTCCGGAAGATCTATGACCAGATGCCCGACCCGAAGTGGGTGATCGCGATGGGCGCCTGCGCCTCGTGCGGCGGGGTGTTTAACACCTACACCATCGTGCAAGGCGTGGATCAAGTCGTGCCCGTCGACGTCTACGTCCCGGGCTGTCCGCCCCGGCCGGAGCAGTTGATCCACGGCATCATGCTCTTGCAGGAAAAGATCAAGCGCGAAAAGCACGGGCGCAAGGACCTGCTGACCCTGCCCTGGGAACAGGGGACCGTGTAGCCTCTCCGGGCAGCGCCGACGCATTCCACGCAACCGGTCCGTTGCCGGACCGCGTCAGGTGAGGAAATCCATGGTACTCGACACGCAAGGTTCGACCGCGCCGATCGCCAAGCCGCGGGAAACGCGGGACAGTGTCGTCATCCGGTTTGCCGGCGACTCTGGCGATGGCATGCAATTGACCGGCATGCAGTTCACCAGCGAGTCGGCGCTGGCCGGGAACGACATCGGCACGCTACCGGACTTCCCGGCCGAGATCCGCGCCCCTGCGGGCACCCTGGCCGGCGTGAGCGGGTTTCAGCTCAACTTCAGCAGTCTGGACATCTACACGCCGGGGGACAGTCCGGACGTCCTCGTGGTGATGAACCCCGCCGCGCTGAAGGTCAACGTCGCCGACCTGAATCCGGGCGGGCTCTTGCTCGCCGATCAGGACGCGTTCGACGAGGCCAGCCTCAAGAAGGCGGGCTATCACGCCAATCCCCTCCAGGACGGCTCACTCGCGAAGTACCAGGCCATCAGCGTGGACATGACCGGGATGACGCTGCGCACGCTGGAGGACTTGAAGCTCTCCAACAAGATCGCGGCCCGCTGCAAGAACTTCTTCGCGCTGGGCCTCTGCTCGTGGCTGTACAGCCGCCCGATCGAGCCGACGATCAAGTGGATTCACGACAAGTTCCGCAAGACGCCGGAGCTGGTCGAAGCCAACGTCCGGGTGCTGAAGGCCGGGTACCACTACGGCGAGACCACCGAAATGTTCGCCGTCCAGTACGAGGTCAAGCCGGCCCGCATCCCGCCGGGCACGTACCGGAACATCACGGGGAACTCGGCCCTCGCGCTCGGGCTGGTCGCAGCCGCGAAGAAATCGGGGCTCCCGCTGTTCCTGGGCAGCTACCCGATCACGCCCGCCAGCGATATTTTGCACGAGCTGTCGCAGTACAAGCAGTTCGGGGTCTACACGTTCCAGGCCGAGGACGAGATCGCCGGTGTCTGTTCGGCGCTGGGCGCGGCCTTCGGCGGCAGCCTGGGTGTGACCACCAGCAGCGGCCCCGGCATCGCCCTGAAGCAGGAAGCGATCAACCTGGCGGTGATGGTCGAACTGCCGCTCGTCATCGTCAACGTACAGCGCGGCGGCCCCAGCACGGGCCTGCCGACCAAGACCGAGCAGGCGGATCTGTTTCAGGCGATCTACGGGCGCAATAGCGACTCGCCGCTGCCGGTGATCGCTGCCGCAACGCCGGCGGACTGCTTCTCGCTGGCGTACGAAGCGGTGCGGCTCGCGGTCAAGTACATGACGCCCGTCATCCTCCTGACCGACGGCTACCTCGCCAATGGGGCCGAGCCCTGGAACGTGCCGCGCTTCGAAAAGCTGCCGCCCATCCCGGTCCAGTTCCGCACCGATCCG
>DATJQT010000249.1:0-3231 GCA_035505475.1 Vulcanimicrobiaceae bacterium | reverse complement strand
TGCGAAGGGCTACGACGTCTGGGTCCCGCAGAGTGATCGTACCAAGCTAGATTGGTCACTCGCACACGAGTTCGGATGTCGCGATACGGTTCCCTACGGCTTTGAACCGGTGAAGGCCATCCTGCAGGAAGTCGACATCATATGGATTCAGAAGGGATCGAGCGAGCTGCGGGCTCTGTTCGAGGTGGAGCACTCAACGCCAATCTATGAGATGGACCCCGTTTTTTGGACAGCCGGATAAGTTAAAGTCGCTGCGGTGGAGTGGGGAGGAGGAACGATGGCGCAGCGGAAGCACTACAGCGGAGAGTTCAAGGCGAAGGTGGTGCTGCAGGCTCTGAAGGGGCAGCACACGCTGAACGAGATCGCGAGCAAGCACGGCGTGCATCCGGTGCAGGTGGCGCAGTGGAAGAAGCAGGCGCTGGACGAGCTGCCGCACGTCTTCGCCGATCACCGGGCGCGGGAGGTGCGCGCGGTCGAGGAGGAGAAGAGCCGGCTGTACGAGCAGGTGGGGCGGTTGAAGGTGGAGCTGGAGTGGTTGAAAAAAAAACTGGGCAGTGTCGAGTGAGCAGCGGCGGGAATGGATCGAATGGCAGCAGCCGGCCCTGAGCATCACGCGACAATGCGCGTTGGCGGGCGTCCCGCGCTCGACGGTGTACTACGAACCGGGGCCGGTGAGCGCGGCGGATCTGGAGCTGATGCGCCGGCTCGACGAGCAGTACACGCGGACGCCCTTCTACGGGAGCCGGCGGATGACGGCGTGGTTGCGCCGCCAAGGCTATGTGGTGAACCGCAAGCGGGTGACGCGGTTGCTGGCGGTGATGGGATTGGAAGCCATCGTGCCCCGGCGCAGCCTGAGCACGCCGGCGCCGGGGCATCGGATCTATCCGTACCTGTTGCGCGGCGTGCCGATCGAGCGCGTCGACCAAGTATGGAGCACCGACATCACCTACATTCGCTTGCGGCGGGGGTTTGCGTATCTGGTAGCCGTCCTCGACTGGTACAGCCGCTACGTGCTGGCGTGGGAGCTGGCGCCGACGTTGGACACGGAGTTCTGCGTGGTGGCGTTGGAGGCGGCGCTGCGGCGCGGCCAGCCGGAGATCTTCAACACCGACCAGGGCTCGCAGTTCACGAGCGCGGCGTTCACCGGACGCCTGGAGGCGGCGGGCGTGCAGATCAGCATGGATGGCCGCGGGCGCGCCCTCGACAACGTGTTTGTGGAGCGGCTGTGGCGCTCGGTGAAGTACGAGGAGGTCTACCTCAAGGACTACGCCGGCTTCGCCGACGCGGCGCGGAATCTGGCGGTGTACTTCCGCTTCTACAATCGCGAGCGACCGCATCAGGCGCTCGGGTACCGGACACCGGCCGCAGTATACCGGGCGGCAGCCTGAGGGCGGCGGTCCGGAACGCGACGCAGCAGGAGGCTCCAGGAGCCACGCAAACGACCAGCGACGACCGCACCTACGCACGACAACATGCGGCTTTTTTCCACATCGAGATCCCGGTCGGAATTTCTGCCACGCGCGCGGGAGCAGCTGCCCACAGTGTGGACGGGGACACGGCCACCTCGAAGCAGCGTGCTACGCACGTGGCGGCGTTGCTACCCCGCCGTCCACAATGTGGACAGCAGCTTCGGCCATCACCAAGCCGCGGACTACGCGCCCGCAGAAAGAAGGACGTTCAATCAAACCCCAAGAGCAGAGAAGAAGAGGATTGGACGCAGAACCAGGATCAGGTACAACACACGCACTTCGAACCGCAGGGCATTAGCTTATCCGAGCCCGAAATCTGTCGAAGAATGGGGTCCACCCCACTTTTGGAGTGCGACCTCTCTCCAATCTGGGGACTTCCCAGAGAAAGGTCAGATCAGACGAGCCGTCGAAGTCTACCCCGACGTGAGCTGAGCTGACGGCCGTTCTGGCCACCCATGGCCGAATGCGCTAGATACCGTTCATATTCCCGCAGCGGCCTCTAACCTTGTCAACGGCCGGCCGGAGGGTGCGAGATGCAAACGCAGAGTGTTGATGTCCACGAAGTTGCCGATCGGCTCGGCGAGATTCTAGACCTGATCGCCACAGGCACCGAGGTTGTCCTGACCGACGGCCCGACGCCGGTAGCGCGCATCACGGCCGTCGGGGCGAGCCCGGGGGCGAGCCGTGCGCAGCCACGGGTGCCGGACCTGCACCCGGACGCGATGCGGACCAGCGACGACTTCGACGCACCACTCCCTGATGAGTTTTGGCTGGGCGAATGAAGGTGCTGCTCGACACGCACACCTTCATCTGGTGGGATGGCAACTCCGCACAACTCTCGCAGTCTGCATTGGCGTTCTGCACCGACCCGCAAAACACGGTGTTCTTGAGCGTCGTCAGTGCGTGGGAGATCCAGATCAAACGGCAGCTCGGCAAGCTGCAACTTCGCCTCCCTCTCGCAACCGTGATCGAAAGCCAGCAACGACAAAACAGCATCGAGGTGCTTCCGGTGATGCTGCCGCATGTCCTCGCGCTGGATGCGCTGCCCCCTCATCACAAAGACCCTTTTGACCGTCTTCTAATCGCCCAGGCCATTGCCGAAGGAGCCGCATTGATCAGCAACGACCCCGCCTTCTCGAAGTATGGAATTGACGTTCGTTGGTGAGGGTGCCTGTCCAAGACGTTATGGGCTAACGACGTGGCTCACACGCTGACACTCTTGCCAAGCCGCACCAGGGTTCGCGTGCTCAGGTGGAACCGCCGCGCCACCTCCGCGTAGCTGCCGGTTTGCAACGCTGCGATGACGCGCACATTGCGCCGGTGACGGGCGCTGTCATCATGCGGTGGCGGCCGCGTCAAGGGCTTCCCGCCCCCGGAACATCCACTTCGACCACTCGCAGGGTCGCGCTCGGGTTGCGTTCGATCTCCGCCGGATCGTGGGAAGCCGACGCGCAGACGAACAGGTGCTTGCGCTCCGGTCCGCCCAGCATCACCGCGTAGGCGTGCGTGTCCAACTCGATCCGGTCGACTATCTCGCCGCCTTCGCGGACCCGCAACACACTGTATTTGCCCTCGGGGTTGGCGAGCCACACGGCGCCCTCGGCGTCGAGGGCGATGCCATCGGGCTGCACGTCATCGGGCAACTGCGCATAGAGGCGCCGATTACCGAGCGAACCGTCGGCGCGGATGTCGAACGCGGTCAGGCAGTGACCCATGGTCTCGGCGACGATGAGCGTTCGGCCGTCGGGCTTGATCACCATGC
>DATJQT010000248.1:0-3947 GCA_035505475.1 Vulcanimicrobiaceae bacterium | reverse complement strand
ACGGGCAAGGATAGACGATCGCGGCGGAAGAGAGCAAAAGACGACAGGGACAGGGATAGCGACAGGGGCTGAACGATCACGAACACGGTTCTTTCGCTGTCACTGTCGGATGTCACTGTCGCCCCGGTGGAGGATACATGGCGCGGACAGGCGTTTTCGTGTGTTGGTGTGGCTCCAACATTGCGAAGACGGTGGATGTGGAACAGGTGGCGGAACAGGCTGGGCAGTTGCCCGGCGTCGCGCATTCCGTCCACTATAAGTACATGTGTTCGGAACCGGGGCAGGCCATGCTGCGCCAGGCTATTAACGACCACCGTCTCGACCGGATTGTGGTCGCCGCCTGCTCGCCCCGACTGCACGAGAGCACGTTCCGCACCTGCATCGGCCAGGCGGGCCTGAACCCGTTCATGGTCGAGATCGCCAATATCCGCGAGCACTGCTCCTGGGTGCACACCGACCGTGGGCAGGCCACGGCGAAGGCCCTGGATCTCGCGCGCATGGCCGCGGCCCGCGTCCGGCGCAACGAGCCGCTGATCCAGACCGAAATTCCGCTGACCAAGTCGGCCCTGGTCGTGGGCGGCGGGATTGCTGGCATTCAGGCCGCACTCGATATCGCCTCGGCCGGATACAAGGTGATGCTGGTCGAGAAGACACCTTCGATCGGGGGCCGAATGGCCCAGTACGATAAGACGTTCCCCACGCTCGATTGCGCGGCGTGCATCCTGACGCCCAAGATGGTCGAGTGCGCCTCGCACCCGAACATCCGGATCATCACCAATGCCGAGGTGGAGAGCGTGTCGGGGTTCGTCGGCAACTTCGACGTGACGATTCGCCGCCGCGCGCGTAGCGTGGACATGGAAAAATGCACCGGGTGCGGCGTGTGCTACGAGAAATGTCCGGTCAAGGTAGCGTCCGAGTTCGACGCGGGGATGGGCAAGCGCAAGGCGATCTACGTGCCTTTCCCGCAGGCGGTGCCCAACGTGCCGGTCATCGACCGCGAGCACTGCACGTATTTTCTGACGGGCAAGTGCCGCATCTGCGAGAAAGTGTGCTCCACGGGTGCGGTGAATTTCGCCGAGGCCGACGAGATCCTGACCGAGCGCGTGGGCGCCATTGTCGCGGCAACCGGATTCGACGTCTGGGACCACAAGGCGGCGGGGGAGTACGGCGGCGGGGAACTGCCCAACGTCATCTCCGGCCTGCAGTTCGAACGACTGGCCAACGCGTCCGGCCCAACCGAAGGGAAGATCCT
This sequence comes from Vulcanimicrobiaceae bacterium, assembly GCA_035505475.1. Lineage (GTDB taxonomy): Bacteria > Methylomirabilota > Methylomirabilia > Methylomirabilales > 2-02-FULL-66-22 > 2-02-FULL-66-22. Next base: position 2,695 of record DATJQT010000248.1, on the reverse strand, counting down.
ACGGCCGTCCGACCACACCGAGCCGAAGACGGTCGCCTTCATCGCCTGTGTCGGATCGCGCGATCCGGCCCACGGGCATCCGTACTGCTCCAAAGTGTGTTGCATGTACACGGCAAAACACGCGCTGCTCCTGAAAGAGAAGGTCCCGAGCGCGAAAGCGTACATCTTCTACATGGACATCCGGGCAAACGGGAAAGGCTACGAAGAGTTCGTGCAGCGCGTGGTGGAGCGGTACGACGCAACGTATGTGCGGGGGCGTGTCTCGCGCATCTATTCCGAAAACGGCCACCTAGTCGTGAAAGGGGCGGACACACTGCTCGGAAAGCCGGTCGAGGTACATGCCGACATGGTTGTGCTGGCTAGCGCGATGGAAGCTCGAGCGGACGCGAAAGGGCTGGCCCGGACGTTGGGTATCTCGACCGACCAGGACAACTGGATGAGCGAGGCGCACCCGAAGCTCCGGCCAGTGGAGGTCCTCACCTCCGGCGTGTACCTGGCGGGCGCCTGTCAGTACCCGAAAGACATTCCCGACACCGTGGCCCAGGCTTCCGCGGCGGCATCCAAGGTGGTGGACCTGTTTGCCAAGCCGCACCTCTTGTCCGAGCCGATGATCGCCCAGGTGGATGGTTCCCAGTGCGTGGCCTGCCTATTGTGCAAAGAGGTGTGCCCGTTTTCAGCCATCGAAGTGTCGGAGATAATTGATCCGGCCACCCGAAAACCGCGAGCAGTGGCCCGCGTCAACGAAGGCTTGTGCCACGGCTGCGGCACCTGCGTGGCCGCTTGCCGCTCGGCCTCGGTGCGGCTGCACGGCTTCGGCGACGATCAGATCCTGCTGCAACTGGATGTCTTGTCCATGGCCCTCGCGACCGGGGGTCGGCGGTGAAAGCGGAAACGAAGCCTGTTGAAAAGCCTGCCAGCTCGAGCTGGGAGCCAGCGCTGGTCGCATTCCTGTGTAACTGGTGCTCGTATGCGGGCGCCGACCTCGCCGGGTCGAGCCGCCTCAACTATCCGCCCAACGTCCGCGTCGTGCGGGTGCCCTGTTCGGGCCGGGTGAACCCGATGTTCGTCATGCACTGCTTCAAGCGGGGATTCGACGGCGTCCTGATTGCGGGTTGCCATCCGGGCGACTGTCATTATGCGAAAGGGAACTACTATGCCCGACGGCGCATCCCGCTCGCCAAAGATTTTCTCGGATTTCTAGGCATCGAGCCGGAGCGCATCAAATTCGACTGGGTCTCGGCGGCGGAAAGCGGGCGATTTGTGAGCGTCGTACGGGAACTGACGGAGAGCGTGCGGAAACTGGGCCCGTTCGCTGTGAAAGCGCGAAACGGGTTCCCGTCGCTGCCGACCGGGGTGCAGGTTGTCAATGAATGAACTCGTCGAGGCCATGCGGGGCACGGCGGCGCGGCTGCTGAACGGTAAGGAAGTCGCGCTGGTGTTAGGGTACGAGGCCGGGAGCGTCTCTTTCCGGACGGCGCCTGCCTTCATCCAGCACGCGGAAGATGCGCCTCGTCTGGTCTGGAATCCGTTCTGCACGAACAACCTGGCCGCGTACCTGCCGGAGCTGAAGGGTGTCGGTCGGATTGCCGTGATGGCGAAGGGCTGCGATGCGCGTTCGATTGCCACGCTGATCCAGGAACACCAGATTCCGCGTGAGCAAGTGATGATTCTGGGTATCCCCTGTGTGGGCATGATTGACGTCGAGCAATTGCTGGTCGCCGGCGAGCGCGGGCCGGGCACGACCGTGACCTGCGGACCGGATGGCATGCTGACAGTGGCTTCGGCCGGCGGGCAACGGGCTGTCCCCCTGTCGGAAGTTCTGCAGGGGCGCTGCACCAATTGCGAGCATCACGTGCCCAGCATAGCCGATGAGGTGCTGGGCAATGCACCGGCGCCGATCCAGGCGTCTGGAGATGCCTTTGGAGCGGCTGCGGAGCTGGCGGGACGATCGGCGGAAGATCGGCGCGCGTTCTGGCGCGAGCGGTTCGAGCGATGCATCCGCTGCTATGGGTGCCGTGAGGTATGCCCGGCCTGTTACTGTCGCACCTGCTTCCTCGACAAGCCGGCCCCGCGCTGGACCTCGAAGGCGAATACGCTCGAGGACACCTGGATGTTCCACGCGGTCCGCGCCTTCCACCTGGCGGGCCGGTGTGTGTCGTGCGGGGAATGCGAGCGGGTCTGCCCGATGGACATCCCGCTGACGTTGATGAACCGGATGCTCGCCCACGAGGTGCAAGAGAAGTTCGGGTACACGGCCGGCCTGCAAATTGACGGCATACAGCCGCTCGGGACGTTCGAATCCTACGATCCCGATCCGGCAGAGCACGCATAATGGCAGAGATCAACGCAACAATGCTCGGCGCCTCGGAACTGCTGCCGTGGGCCCTTCGCCTGGCGGCGTCCCGGCGGGTGCTGGCGCCGATTGCCGGAACAGATGGCGCCGTTCGCTACCTGCCCGTCTCACCTGATGCGACGCTGGTGTTCAGCGGTGGGCGGCCCGTCCGCGGGCCTAAAGAACATTTCATGCCGCAGACCGATCCTCTGTTCACGTTCACGGGGTCGGGGCCGGCCGTCGCGCTTCAGCCCGTCTTCAATCACGAGCCGGCCGTGATCTTCGGTGTGCGGCCGTGCGACGGACGGGCCCTCCGCTCACTGGACAATGTGTTCCTCCGCCGGCGCGAGACGGATGCCCATT
>DATJQT010000247.1:0-3710 GCA_035505475.1 Vulcanimicrobiaceae bacterium | reverse complement strand
TTGCGGGTGTACTGCTCGTGGCCCGGCGTGTCGGCGATGATGAAACGTCGCTTGGCGGTTGCGAAATACCGATAGGCGACATCAATGGTAATGCCCTGCTCGCGCTCCGCCTTGAGCCCGTCGGTGACCAGCGACAGATCGAACGTATTCCCCTGGCCGCCGGCGCTCTTCATGAGCGCCTCGACGTGGTCCTCGTACAGGGCATGGGCGTCGTGCAACAGGCGCCCGATGAGGGTGGACTTGCCATCATCCACGCTCCCGGCGGTGGTGAAGCGGAGCAGGTCGGGATCTCCGTCATGGTGCAGCCAGCGGTGATCGGTCATCTTAGAAATATCCCTCCCGCTTCTTCTGCTCCATCGAGCCGTCTTGATCGTGGTCGATGATCCGCGTAATGCGCTCGGAGTACTTGGCCTCTTTCAGTTCGGCGATGATGTCGGAAACGGTGTGGGCTGTCGAGTGCACCGCGCCGGTGCACGGGTAGCATCCAAGCGTGCGATACCGGCACATCACACGCTGCGGGCGCTCCCCCGGCAGGAGGTGCGTGGCCGGGCCCATCGGGATCAGCAGCCGGCCGCGCACGACGACTTCGCGCTCTTCGGCGAAATAGAGCGGGACGACCGGGATCTTCTCAATCTCGATGTAGTGCCAGATATCCAGCTCGGTCCAGTTGGACAGCGGGAAGATACGGATACTCTCACCCGGATTCACCCGCCCGTTGTAGAGGCTCCAGATTTCCGGCCGCTGGTTTTTGGGATCCCATTGGCCGTGCTCGTCCCGGAAGGAGTAGATGCGCTCCTTGGCGCGAGAGCGCTCCTCTTCGCGCCGGGCGCCGCCCATGACCCCGTCGTAGTTGCCGAGCTTGAGCGCATTGAGCAGCGCTTGCGTCTTGAGCAAGCCGCAGCATTTCACCGTGCCCAGGTCCCAGGGGTTGGCATTGGCCTGGAGCGCCTCCTCATGACGATAGACGCGCAGCTCCGCCCCGATCTCCCGGCAAAAGCGGTCTCGGAAATCGTACATCTGCGGAAACTTCATGGAGGTGTCCACGTGCAGTAAGGGAAAGGGGATTTTCCCCGGATGGAAGGCCTTCAAGGCCAGGCGCACCATGGTCGAGGAATCCTTACCCACAGAATAGAGCATGACCGGGCGCTCGCACTCCGCCGCCACTTCGCGCAGGATGTGGATACTCTCGGCCTCGAGCCGCCGGATCACTGACAGCGAATAACTCTCGGTCGCTGCCGGGCGCTCTGCTTGTACCACTTGCCCCTCCTACGTTCGGTGACGCGGCGGTCGCCGCGGAAGAAACCGAGTCGCAACGTTCAGAGCTGATAGCGTGTGCGATACGCAGCGTATCGCTGCGCCTCTTCCTCAAGGGTCATCCCGAACTGCTCCAGCGTGTAGCGGTGTTTTCCAAACTTCTCCCTGGGGTTGCGCTGCATGAATGCGTGCAGCGCATCGTCCAATCCGGCCGGGAACGGCAAGGAAAAATGCGTGTACACCTTCCGCACGGCACCGATGGGGTCGGCAACGAGTTCCGCATAATACAAATCCAAAAATTGATGCGCCAGGAGAGAATGTTCATCGCGAAAGCGCAAGGCGCGATTGATCGCCTCGGCCCAGCGGCGGCTGCACTCGGGCCCAACCTCGATCGGATCGATGCCGTCGCTGAATGCGGCGCGCAGCGTTGCGGTCAAGCTGGCGTTCGACGCCGCCACTTCGATCGGGTCTCGATGCGTCATCACCACGCACGCATCCGGATAGACCGAAAACATGGCCGCGAAATCAAACATGTGGGCTGGGGCCTTTAGCACCCAGCGTTCACCAGGGCACCGCCACTGGAGATGTTGCAGAAAGCGCCGGTGGATCTCGTATGTCGGCCGAAGGTCCTGGGCTTCAAGCCAGTCAAGATATGTGGGCAGCCGATGCGTGGTTTCGAACTGGTAACTCAGGAACGCATGGGCGGTGATGACCAGACACTCCTCGGGCAGACTGGCATCCACGGGATGGATGCGGTTAAAACCCTTCACCAGCCGGTGGAACCAGCGGATCTGGCCGTTGACGATGGCGATGCGGCGATCGGTCCGGTACGTGGCGGCCTCGGGAGGCGGCGATGGATAGACGGTCTCCCATGTCAGCGGGACGCGATTGGCCGGGTCGAGCGCGAGGAGCGCGTGCAAGAGCGTCGTTCCGGTGCGGGGCAGCCCGGTGATGATGATCGGCCGCCGGATGGTTTCCGCCGCAATGCCCGGATTGCGCTGACGGTCCTGCTCCATGCGCAGCCGGTTGGTGAGCAGACGGATCAGGTCGTGCCGCGTGGCCATCCGGCCCATGGGGTTGAGCCGCGCCTCGGCCTCGACCGAGTCGAGCAGCCGCCGGAGCGGCTCGTCAAAGGCCGGGGGCCCAAAATCATCGAAGTCGGTGTTGCGCCGGGCGGCGGCAAGCAGGCCGTCGGCCGTCAGACGGCCGAGGATATTCGGGCTGACGAATCGCCCGCCCAGGTTGATGGCGCGCACCAGGGAAGAGCGCTCGACCTTCCAGGTCCGTGGGGTAGGTTGACTCACGAGATCTCCAGAGAAGCGAGTTAGACGCTCCGGCGGAGGGTTGAGACTTGCCATGCGATCAGCCCGGGAATCCCGAGCAGCAGTTCCCGCATGCGCCGCACCAGCGACAGGCCCAGCGCTGCGCCCGGCGGGATGCCGAACGCGCTGCCGACCAGGACATAGCCCCCCTCCTGCACACCGAGCGCACCCGGAACCGCAAAGGCGCCGGTGCGGATCGCCTGGCCCAGGCTTTCGAACAGTAACGCCGTCCAGATATCGACCGGATTCCCGAGCAGATACAGCGCGTACCACACCTCGCCGATGCCGACGAACCAAGCGGTGAGGTGCCACGCGGCAGCAGCAATCACCTTCTGGCGGTCCCGGTACAAACACATCACGTCGGCGTCGATCGCATTGGCCCCGGTCGAGAACGCGGCCCAGTCCGGCCCCGACAGGATGCGCTGGGCCAACTTCGCGGCGATGCCGAACAGGCCGCGCCGTTGCGTCAGATAAAACCCGATCAAGAGCACGGTCATAAAACCGACACCGGCCGCAACGACCGGTAGGGCTTTCCCACCGCCAAGCGTCGGCAGCAGGAGGCTCACCCCGAACAACGTGAACAGGATTTGGCTGAGCACAACGAGCGTAACATCCACGACGACGCTGGCACCCGCCGGTCCGACCCCGATCCCGCGGTCCACAAGGAGCCATGCCTTGACCACGTTGCCACCCATCTGGAGCACGGGCAAAAGGTCGTTGATGGATTCGCCGATCCAGCGGGCCCAGACCAGCGTACGGCGGCGCAACGGAGAGCCGGGAGACATCAAACGCCGCCAGCCCATCGCGTCCGCCCAGATCTGGGGCACGTGCAACAGCGCGACCGTGACCACCCCCCACCCGGCCTGCCGCAGGGCCTGGGTCACTTCGTCCAGACCTTGCCAGAGCATGACCAGCACGAACAGGAAAATGCCGACGGCGAGACCGCCGAGCGCTGCCCGAGAACCGAGCAGGCGGCGGACAAGCCCCTTGGGAGTCGGGCGCCCCGCGGCACCCTGCCGATCGCTATCCACGTTCATGGTGTGCGCATACCCGGAATGGCCGCAGCTACCGGAGCATCGCCTTTGCTAAGCGAGACCCGACTTCCCAGATGGGCCCCGGCAGTCGGTGCGCCGC